>CAYXTB010000001.1:0-58714 GCA_964468255.1 Candidatus Woesearchaeota archaeon
ATTATTATAAGGAATTTAAGGAAATGGAAGATATAGAGAAATATCTGTTTATTTCGTGTATAAGCCACTGACATATGTCGTAGGGACATATGTGTTGAATCACGTAAATCTAATTGGGTGTTAATTATATGATTCTTTAATGAGGAAAGAAGAAATAAGAAAAGAATTCTTCAAGTTAAAGAATAAAGGACATTCTTACTCACAATGTAAGAAATTAATTCTTGCTCAGTTTGGTTATGAAGTTACAGCAAGAACTTTGCAAAGATGGGAAAGAAGATTAAGAACTGATAAATGGGATTTACAGGACGAATCAAGAAGACCTAAAAGGATTCATTACAAAGTTTCTCCTGAGACAGAACGAGAGATTGTTTCTATCAAGAAGCAAACTGGATGGGGAGCAGAAAAAATAGAAGATGTTGTTGAAATTGGGCATACAACAATAAACAAAATTCTAAACAGACACAGGCTAACAAAGCCAAATGAAAACAGGAAAAAAAGAATCAAATATATTCGATGGCAAAGAGAACATCCAAACTCTCTATGGCAGATGGATATTAGTGACCAAAAAGTAGACAGCAAATACTTGTTCGCTGTTATTGATGATTGCTCAAGAGATTGTCTGGGATTGTTTGAGTTAAACAATATTTCAACTGCAATCATAACAAAATTATTGGATGATATTATCAAGATTCATGGCAAGTCAAGAGAAATTTTAACTGACAATGGGAATGTTTTCGGATTGAGAAGCAAACATAGCAAGTTTGATAGATGGTGCAACAGAAGAGGAATAAAGCATATTAGAACTGCAATTCATTCTCCAACTACAACAGGAAAGATAGAAAGATTCTTCCAGACTCTTGAGAAAGAATTGCCTTTCTGCAAGAATAACTTAGAGCTATTTAGAATGAGGTATAATCACTTCAGACCCCATTCTAGTCTGCAAGGGAAAGCCCCTGCAGAGGTATATTTTGCGTTTAATAAGCTATTTTAGCTTACGACATATGTCTATGGATTGCACAAAGAGTTTTGCATAGATATATTTAAATAAGGTTTATTTGGTTTGTTTTTATGGATTTGGTTGAAGATTTGTATGGCCAGGAAGACGTCTCCTTAAGGAAAATATGGGCTAAATATCCATTTGGTCTGTTTAGTCCAGATATGGGTTTTCTTGGTTTTAAGAATGTTAGGCGCGCTATTGAAGGAAAAGATGCAACATTTTTTATAAATAATATAAGAAATAATTTCTTTCCTGATAAAAGTCCAGAAAAAGTTTTAGATGGAAAAAGAAATGCAATAAACAGAGGAATAAACTCATTAAATGCCTTATGCAGGACTCATGTTCCAGAAGCTTTTTCACATTTGCGTATAGAGGCCTTATCTGCGCCTTACAATCCACTCGAAACAATGAGTGAAGCAAGAGAAAAATGGATTAAAGCAAGAAACGGAATGAATTCTCTCTCTGAATTAGCTAAAAAAATGCTTGCTGAAGGTAAGGGGTTGCATGCGGGCTTAAGAAATCCAGGGGCATCATTTGAAGCTTATAACGCAGTAAGAAATTGGGGTATAGGGCACTTTATTTTGATAATCGACGAATCTCCGGAAGTTTTTCATTCAGTTCATTATGAAGCAGCGGTCAATAGATGGCTTTTTGAGCGGTTTAAATTTGCTAATCCTATACAGTTTTCTGAAGGAGTTTATTCATGGGAAACCAGTGCAGGAGTAAAAGTTCTCGGAACACAAAAACAACCGTTTAGACATAGGGCGAAAATTTATGACGACTACGGCCAAATAAGGTACGACTCGCTCCTTATTAAGATGTTCTCCAAAGAAGGATTTTTAGATAGAATACATGATAATTACGGCATAGAGTTGGTTGTTAAAACAGATCAAGATGCAGGCGATTTGATCCATTATATTCGTTATAATTTAAGGGGCTCAGCGTCTCTTGAAAAATATGAACACGTAGAGAAAAAAGAACCACCAGCATTTTGCTGCGATAAATTTGTTTTGCGTGTGCCAGTAAGAGTTTCCGAAAGAATACGAGAAGAAGATATTGACGGGGGGTCAACAACAATGTTTCCACTTGAAAAATATGTCCGTTTGCCGATAGAGGTGCAGGTAAGGCGTCCTGATGGTCAGTATGACCATGCCTTATACAAGAAGCAGCAATATATGAAGGTATTTCCTTTGTGGTACCCCCGCGCTATTTACGAGCCAATACTGAGAGAAACCGCTTAATCACTTTTTGCTGCATAAATGCAACATCCAAAGTTCCTATTTCTTTTGGAGCAACCCATTCATATTGAGACGACTCTTTATTTATATTAACTTTACCAGAACTTTTCCCTAAAAAATAAGATATAATGTATTTTTTATTATTTGCGTCTGTTTCTGTTAAATTTTCAGAGAAAAACAAAAATTCCAATGAATCTAGTAAAAGGCCAGTTTCTTCTTTTATTTCACGCCTGCATGCTTCCTTAGCACTTTCTCCTTCGTTAATTTTTCCTCCAGGGAGAGACCAGCGATTAGGCCATTTTTGACTGCTTGCGCGCTTTAACAGAAGTATTCTTCCTTTACTATCTTGAATAACAACACGAACAACATTAATTGAATTCATAAATCGAGAATAGAAATAAATATTATAAAGCTATTGGTTCTCCGCCAGCCCCTTCCTCTGCCTTATCTTCCTTATGACATCAAACTGCAGTTCTGCAGGCAGTTTCTGGAAGTGCTGGTCCATCAAAGAAGAAACGCCCCTGCCTTCTGTGGCAGACCTTAAGTCATTGCTCCATCCAATCATTTCTGCAACAGGAATTTTAGCTTTTATGAAAGTGTCATTGCCTTCCTGATGAACATCAATTAAAATTCCTCTTTTTGAGCCTATCAATCCATTTACTGTTCCCATAAAATCAACAGGAACTTCAATCAAATGAGTTTGTATGGGCTCTAATATGACTGCGCCGCCTTTCTTTATAGACTCGTGCATTCCTAATCTTATCGCAGGATAAATCTGAGCAGGCCCCCTATGCATATGGTCTACGTGTAATTTTGCATCATGAAGAATGAATTTTGTCTTCATCAAAGGCTCTTTTGCTAGGGGACCTCCGTCAATGACTAACCTCCATCCGTCAATAATAGATTCAATTACTTCTGGCAATAAGACAAGCCCTCTTGTTCTATCCTGAAAAACATTTCCCTTGTAGATTTCCAAGTACTGCCTCGCTTCTTCGTTGCTGATGCCAAGAGAAGAAAGCTTCTTCCAAACATCTTCTGCTTTCTTTTTCAGGCGCATCTCAGGCAATGCCCCAGATTCAATCGCGTCGTAAACTTCTTCTTCCAAAGGCTCAGCGCTTACAAAGAAAATGTTGTGTCCATTAGGAGTTCTGACTTCAACTTCCGGGCTTGCTTTGGCAATGCTTTCCCTGTAAACAACAATAGGATTTCCTGTTTTAACTTCAAGCCCCTTTTCTGTCTTGATTCTGCCTTCTATAATCTCCAAGTGCAATTCACCCATTCCAGAAATAAGATTTTCGCCTGTTTCCTCATTGATTTCAATTTTAATGCTTGGGTCTTCTTTTCCTACTTTTCTCAATACTTCAATCAGCTTCGGTAAATCAGCAGACCTGACGATTTCTATGCTCTTTGTAATGACTGGCTGGAAAATGTGCCTTATTTCCTCAAACGGCATCTGTTCGTTCAATGTAATAGTATCTCCAACGTCAGAATTCAAGCCAGATATTGCCAGAACATTTCCAGCAGGCACAGATTCCATCTGCTCTGGCTTTATGCCGTTATAAACTAAAACCTGCTGAACCCTGTATTTTTTCTTGAACATGTTGGAATAAACTTCCATTCCATTCGTAATTGTTCCAGAATAAAGCCTGCCGGCAGAAACTTCTTTTCCTGACTTTGGCTCTATAACAATTTTTGTAATAATAAAAGCCACTTCTCCTTTGCTATTGCAATTCAATAAATCTTGACCGAATTTGCTGTTCAAATCGCCTCTCCATATTTTAGGAATTCTATATTTTTGGGCCTGAATAGGATTAGGTAAATGTTTTACAGCCATATCTAAAACAACTTCATGCAAGGGGGCATTTTTCCAAACCCATTTCTTTCTTTCTTCCTCTGGCATTTCATAAATTCTATAAACATCTTTGAATGAAATATTTTTCTTCTTCATGAAAGGAATTGACAAAGCCCAGTTCTCCCTTGCTGAGCCGAAAGCAACGCTTCCATCATTAACATTGACTTTCCATTTTTCCTTATACTCTGGTTCAGCAATCTGCATAATTTTATTATTAAATTCATTTATTAATTTTATAAAGCGTTCTTGCATTTGCTCTGGCCCAAGCTTCAATTCTTTGATTAATCTATCAACTTTATTAATAAATAAGACTGGCTTTACTCTCTCTCTTAATGCCTGCTTCAAAACAGTTTCTGTTTGTGGCATAATTCCTTCAACTGCACAAACGAGAACGAAAGTTCCATCAATAGCTCTCATAGCTCTCGTTACATTTCCCCCAAAATCAACATGCCCTGGAGTATCAATTAAATTAATTAAATATTCTTTTCCCAGATATTCGTGAGCCATAGAAACATTTGCAGCATCAACTGTCATTAATCTTTCCTGCTCATCAGCATGCTGCCATGTGGTCATTCCTTCTTCTAAATCTCCTGCTGCTTTTGTTGACATTAATCCTGCGGCAGCCAAAAGTACGTCCGTGAAAGCGGTTTTTCCATGGTGAATATGTGCGCTTGTAGCTACATTCCTGATATTTTCCTGCTGATTTGTCAATCTTTCAATTTTCCTTATGCTTGTTTCTTTTTCTGTCATTTTTATCTCCTGATAAATTATATGTCTCCGTCGCCATTATGGATGCAGAGAACAAAAGCTCATATAAAAAGAGCTTTTTAAAGATTTGTACGCTTTCAAAAATAATAAGGAATGCCAAGATAATTATACTTGCAATACTTATTAGTATTATGGATAAATTACTATGGTTTCAGGATACTTCAGAGTGTAAAGATAAGATAGAAATGGAAAGTATAAACCTCAATGATTTAGAAAAGAGGCTTTCCTCTTCAGGATGTTTTGCTATACCAAAGAAAGTTAGAGTAGGCCGTTATGAAATAGAAATTTACTTGGAAGATAAAAGGCCTCAATCGTCTAAAATGTCGCCTGCAGATGCCCTGGAATTATCACAAAAATATGGAGATACTGGTTGGTTTCCAAAATCAGAAATAGAAGCTCTTATAGAGGGCAAAGGATTCGTCGTTGTTAGTGCAATGTTTGATCTCGGATATGTAAAAGACCATTTAGGTAAATTAGCAAAGAAGGAAAAAGGCATGTTCGCTCCTTATAGGCAAAGAATTGCAGAATATGAGTCTAAAATTTTTAAAATTGCTCAAGTTAATGACGATATTGAAATATTACATGAAAATGAATTTGGAGATGGATGGAATAATACATTTGTCATAACTTCAGGATATAAAGGAATGATTTGTGTTGCTACAAAAGTTGCAGAATTATGCTCTCCAGGAATCCAGCCACCTGTAATGCATATATCTCAAAATCAACCTTCTTTTATAATAAAGGCGAAAAATGTTGTAGCAAGGAGTAATCGCCTAGTGCTAGTTAATTTATTTCACCCTCAAGGCGAGGCAAATCCATTTTATCAATGCCTTTTTCCCTATAATATACCTCTAAAAAAATTCTCTGAACTAGAAAGAAAATTCATAGAGGAAGTTAATCAGAGAATTATTGCTTGATTATCTTGCAGCATCAGCCTGCTTTTCAGACTCATTTTTCTTTGTCCTTGTCCATTTTTTCTTTTAATCTATTTTTTAAGTTTTTCAATATATCTTTACCAACACTATTCCAAAAATTAGTTATCTCTCTTGCCTGTGAAACTGAGATTTTAAATCCTCTATAATTAGCACTGTGTCTTATTGATTTAAATCTTTCAAGAGAATTCAGCTTAACTTTTTGCTCGCTCGAAATAAAGTCTAAATTTAAGTATGTATCTTTTAACATCTCAATTGAAACTTCATGATTTTGTGGATTGTATCCTTCAATCCACCATAATGCATCTCCCAATTGCCTAATAGACTCATAAATCTCTCTGAATATTGTAGTTGCCCCCTTTTCATTCAATTCCATTTCCAAAGCAACTTCTCCTGTATTTTTAGCAGATTCTATTAATGATAAAGCCCTTTCTTTGTCAGAGCTTACCTTAAGTAATTGTTTTGATTTAATTAATTGGGAGATTCTATCTTCTTTCATGGTTTGACCTCTAAGAAACCCATTAGTACTATCCCATTAGCTATATTATTAAAAACATGCAGATCAGCGTTTTTTCTATTAAACTCGTGAATTTGTATTTTTTTGCCTATCTGTTTTTCAAATTCTGAAAGCTCTCTAAATCCAATAGTTTTATATTCTTTTATCTCTTCTCGTTCTATTGCTATATCTATATCAGAATTTGATATATCTTCACCCTTTCTAAAGCTCCCAAAGAGAATAATTGCCTTGGGGTTGTTATACATTTTATTTAGAAATTCTACTAATCCGCTTTGATAAATAAAGTTAAGATTGTATATTATTTTATTTTTTTTATAAATCCATTGTTCTCTGTTAGCCTTTATTCTCCATATTTTAGTAAGCTTTTCAATTTGAATAAATCCAGCAGATTCCAATTGTCCAAGAATGCTTCCAACATTTGCTTTAGCTACTCCGGCTTCCTTTGCGATGTCGCTTAAGCTAAATTCTTTTTCAGGAAATCTATATAGTACTTCCAGAACTTTTTGTACTCCGGTTTCTATATAGAACTTACGATAATCATTAATACTATGTGGTTTCTTCATATAACATACGTTATATTATAGATATATAAATGTTTCTATTGTCAAGAACCCTCAGACTAAAGTCTGGGGCGTGTTTGGGTTCTTGAGCACCTCGAGAATTCTGTTTGCTTCTTCAAAAACTTTCAGTTTTTGAGGCCTCAAAAATCCGCAAAAGATTTTTGAAGTCTCACGGACTAAAGTAGGGAGTTTACGCAAACAGAATTCTCTCAGTATTAAAAATTACCTCGCAGCATCAGCCTGCTTTTCAGACTCATTCTTTTTTATCATACAATAGCTGTCTCCTCCTCCCTTTGCAGCAGCCATTATTTCATTTGCTAAAGTATCTGCCATCTTGTTTCTTTTGCCAAAGCTTTTAGCATAAGCCCCCTGTACTATCCACCTGATTGCTAAATTAATTCTTCTTATCGGACTCGTGTCTACAGCTTGAGGATATCTTGCCCCTGCCTGTTCAATAACAGTTATCTCATCCCTTGGCGAGCCATTCTCAATTGCATTCACTAATATTTGTACGGGATTTTGCCCTGTTTTTTTCTCTACAATATCTAGGGCTATAAGTATTGTTTTCATATTTCTGTTGTATTTTCCAGAACTCCATGAAGTAATTATTTTATGTTTCTTTCCAACATGTCCTGGCACAGCCAATCTATTTGCTAATCTTTCTACAATTGAAGCTTTCAAATAAGCAAGCTTTTCCAACTGCCTGCCATAGGACTTCGCCAAAAGTTTTCCCCTTAGGTTGATATATGGCCTCAGAGCATTATCTTTAACTTTTACTTCTTCAGTTGAATATTTATCAAATAGTTTGAATTCTTTTTCTATTGTTTGTTCTTGCTTTATTTGTTCAGGCATTGCCATTTTATCTTCTTCCCTTTTCTATCTTGCCCTTCCATAAAAGATGCAAGGGCTGTTCATTTACTTTAATTACTTTAAACCTGATTCCTGGAATATCTCCGAAAGAGCGCCCCATTCTTCCGCCTATTCTTTCTATAATAACTTCATCGTGTTCATCAATAAATTTCTGCGCTAAATTGCCTGGTATAAAGGCACCAACTTGAACTCCATTTTTAATTAATTGGACTTTGCAGCATTTTCTCATAGCAGAGTTAGGCTGTCTTGCTTCTTTTTGGAACTTTGATATTACAATTCCCCTGGCTTGGGAAGCTCCTTTAAGAGGATCTGCCTTTACCTTCAATCTAAGAATTTTTGTCTTGTAAGCTCTCTGGCTCCATCTAAACTTTCTCTGCTTTTTCAGTATTCTTCTTGCGCTCATTAATCCCATTTTTGTCGTTAATTAATAATTTATACTAGCAATTATGCTTAATTTTTTTGCTTTTTAAACCCTTCTCCTATAGGACGCTGTAGCATTAAAAAGTGTTATCGCCATACCTAAAGATTTAAAAATAAGTTATGGGTGTCTTTCCGATGTTAGAAAAATGGCTTAAAACTTTAGAAGAGAAGGAGAAAAGATTATTGCAAGAAGTGCCGAATTTGATTAGTGATACAAAAACTATTGATTTAGCCCAAAGGGAAATAAAAATAAACGCCCAATCATGTAGAAATTATCTTGAAAAACTTAGTAAAGAAAGCCCTTTTCCCCTCACAGATAAATTACGTGAAGTCCAAGAGATTTATGATAAAAGTGAGAATGAGCATTATAGAGCGTTAACTAATCATATTAATGGTCATTTATGGCGTATGAATAAAGTTATTGAACAATTAAGGGAAGGCTGCTTTGAACCAGTATTTGCTCATAACTACTAATACAAGTAATTAATACGACTAACTCTAATCAATCCTAACCGCTTGTTAATTCCTAAATCTAAATAACCCTTAGCTCCAAGCCAAAAGTATTCTTTAAAATTTCCTTTAATTCTTCAAACCTTTTCTTTTCCCTGCCAAGAAGCATTGCTTTATTTTGCATGCTTCCTGCCATGATTATTATTTCCTTATCTCCCAATTCCAGAGACCTAAACTGCACAGGGCTTACAATATCTCTAATAAATCTTTCTGCATCTGAAATTCCAGATGCCTCTTTTATTATTTTGACTTTCTTGCCTAATTTTTCTTGTATATATCTGACATTTGACGCATTTACACCGATAGCTTTTGAAACCAAAAATCCAGGAACTGCAAATATAATTATTCCTTTATACATGAAGCATTTGCTTGTCTTTACCCTTGACTTTTCATCAAGCAAATTTATATAACGAATAGTTTGTAAGTCTAGAACTGCCATCTTCTTTTATAATTCTCTTTCTTTGAAGAAGTTTATAAACCTTGTTATCTTTTATGCTGGTTGAGGTGCAGGAATTGGCTTTGCTTTGTACTTGTCAGCCACTTCAGCTAGTTTTTCCAAGCCTTTTTTTTAACTTCTATATTCTCGCTATAGCAATAAAGTCCACTTAAAGCACCACCTATTAACCAAAGATATTCATTTTTTCTACAAGTAAAGCCCCTTTCATTATTAAGCCATCAATAGCATCATAGGATTTTCAGATTATATTTGTCATAGAAAAATTAGCCTAATTTTATATTTAAACATTTGTAACTATTTTGCCTTAGCCTTTTTCTTTTCAAGCTTTGGGTTTACCAAAGGTCCAGTAACTTCAACTAACAGGCCAGGAAGCCCAGTTCCAACAGGAATTGGTTGGTTTAACAAGATATTTTCAATTACAGAGCTTAACTCATCTCTTGCTCCTTGTATTGTCGCATTAATGAATTGCTTGTCAGGAGTTTCAAAAGTTGCCCTGGCAAGAACGCTTGCTTTATCAGAAATAATCCCCATTCTTGTTACTCCCTTTACAATTCCAGAAGAAGTCATTGCATCTGCTACTAACTTCAAATGCCTCTTATCTATATCAAGGCCTTGAGACTCAATTACTTTCTTGATTTCATTTATTATTATCTGTCTTGCTGCTTCTATTCCAAGAACATTTGCAACGTCATGTATATCATTTGACAAAATCCTTTCTCTATCAATGCCTTTCACTTCCATTATATCTTTCAAGTTTGAGCCAGACGTCAAAATTACATAATCTTTGCCTCTGCTTGCAATAACTACTTGAGTAACTTTCTTTACTCCGGATATTATTGTTTCCTTCATTTTTTCCTTCAGCTTGTAAATTGCTTTAAAATCCAAGTCAACAACGTTAACTGTTATTTTTAAGTCATTTCCTTTTACACTGAATCCTTTTTCCTGTAATCTCTCAACTATTCTTTGCGGCCCAATATGAACACTCTTTATCGCCTTATTATCAAGCAAAATTTCAATTTTTTTGTTTGCAAAATCTATCTTTATTTCATTTATTATCTCTTTTAGCTTCATTTCTTTGATTTTTTCTGCTATTATTTTGGATTCCTTTTCATTATTGTATTCTTTTTCAAGGTAAATTTCCATTTGGGGTGTTGAAGGCTGTTTTCTTGCATCAAGAATCTCAATTAGTCTTGGCAATCCTAAAGTTATTTGTACTTGCGCAACTCCAGCATGATGAAATACATTTAATACCATTTGAGTTGAGGCCTCCCCAAAGCTCTGGGCAGTAATCACTCCCACGCACTCTCCTGCAGGAATTTTATTGTCTTTTAGATGCAGTTTTGAAATATCTTTTCCATCTTCTCCGTAAATAAATTGCACCACATTTTCTGACGCATCTCTTACAGTTCCATCATAAGCAACCTTTAAGTCTTGCAAAGCAGAAACTAATCTTCTATACAAATATCCGGACTTTGGAGTTCTCAAAGCAGTATCCATTAAGGAATCCCTTCCAGTAATGGCTCCAAAGAAGAACTCGCTTGGCTTCAAACCTTTAAAGTAAGATGACTTTATGAATCCATGCGCCTCTGCTCCTATATCATCTTTTTTGAAGAATGAAAGCGTCCGGTCATTATATCCAAAATTAATTCTCTTGTTCCATAAAGATTGTTGCCCTACACAGCACGCTATTTGAGTTATATTAAGCATACTTCCAGAAGCTTTTGAATTTATCATTTTGCTTACATTTCCATCTGCCGGGAAATACTGCTGAACAACTTTTCCTATTTCAGTTATGACTTCATTTAATACCTGCAAGATTTTAATTTCCATTGTTTCCTCAAGAGTTTCTCCAGGAAGGTGATTCATTTTTCCTTCCTCATATTCTTTTACTAATTCATACGTCTCCTTCTCGGCCTGCTCTAAAATTTCAGATGTTATTTTCTTTACTTTATCAGATACATTTAAGTCTTGAACTGATAAAGTGTATCCTTTTCTTGACAAATGAAGGGCCCCAAGAATAAATGCTCTATTTATTGATTCAACTGTTGCCTCTCTCCCAAATTCTTTATCAATTATCTTTATCATCTCTCCTTCTTCTGCGCCGAATGAATTACTTGCAGTTATTTCATTAGGAATCCTTATGCTCGAGCCTTTTGGAATAATTTGGGCAAAAACTTCTCTTCCATCAATTTCTTTGCTTTTAATAGAATTAATAACTCCTGATGCATACAAAAGCTGGTCAGCCTCCATTTTGACTATCTTCTCTTTTCCTAAAATATAAGCTCCAGTGATAGAATCAGCTATTGTGCCGACAAGATTTATATTATTTTTAGAAGAAATAATATTCTGATTTACATTTAGCAATATTTTCGCTTCTGCTTTTGCCTCTTCTGTCTGTGGGCTGTGAATATTCATGGCGTCTCCGTCATAATCAGCATTATAAGGGAAGGCAGCTGCAGGATGAAGCCTAAATGTCCTATGAGGTAAAACCCTTGTATAATGAGTCATAAGGCTTTGCTTATGCAGGCTCGGATGTCTATTGAAAAGCACAATATCGTCATCTCTTAAATGCCTCTCAACTTTATATCCAGGCCGTAACTCATTGCAAAGCTCTTCTTTCAATTCCTCTGTCACCCTTTTTCTCTTCCCATCAGGTCTTATAACATAATTAGCCCCAGGATATTTTTCTCCCTGCTTGATAAGAAATTTCATTTCATCTATGTTCAATGAAGTAACAGTCTCGGCAACTGTAATTATCTTTGCAACTTCAAATGGAACTCCAACTTCATTTATCTTAATAAAAGGGTCAGGAGAAATGACTGTTCTTGCAGAATAATTAACTCTCTTTCCAGCAAGATTATGCCTAATCCTGCCTTCTTTGCCTTTTATTCTCTCTGTAATTGTTTTTAATGGCTGCCCAGACCTATGTCTTGCAGGAGGAATTCTTGAAATATTATTGTCAAAAAATGTTGTTATATGGTATTGCAATAAATCCCACAAGTCTTCTATGATTACCTCTGGAGCTCCTGCATTCAAGTTCTCCCATAGTCTTTGATTTGATCTTATAATGTCAGAAAGCTTATGAGTTAAATCGTCTTCACTTCTCTCTCCAGTATCTAAGGTAATTGAAGGCCTTACGGTTACAGAAGGTACAAGAAGCAGGGATAAGACAGCCCATTCAGGTCTGCACGTTTTAGGATTAACTCCTATTTTTTTCAATTCGTCATCTGGAATCAAAACAAGCCTGTCCCTTGCGTCAATCGAATTCAATCTTTTTTTTCCAAGCATAAATGTGCTGGGCTTCTCAAGTTTTACTCTTTCTATATTTTCAGAGCAATGAGGGCATCTCTTTGCGTCTCTTGCCTTCTTTGCTCTTAATACAGGATTTAATTCTTTCTGCTTTTCATCACTTAAAGTCAGTTTTCCGCATTTTGGGCAGAAACTTCTCAAGCATAATTCAATTAGAGGAATATATTTTATGTGCAAAACCGGCCTTGCAAGCTCAATAGAGCCAGAATGTCCAGGGCATTCCTTAACTCTTTTTCCGCAAGTTCTGCATCTAACTCCAGGATCAATTGCTCCAAGCCTTAAATCCATCAATCCTCCATCAACAGGAAATCCATCAATATCATAAAGTTCAGGAGTTACAATTTTTGCCGTGCTAAGCTTCTTAATTTTCTCCGGGCTAAGCAGGGAAAATCTTAATGCCTTTACCTGTTTTCTGAAATGAACTTCCATTTTTAATTATTTTCTATCTTTGGTGTTAAAAGACTTTCAATAGTATTTATTACGATAGATCGTCTTTCATCTTTTCCATGCAATTTTTTTATTAATTCATCAATATCTATTTTCATGTTATGCTCTCCTCACAACAAACATAGGATGATTGACTATTTCATCAATTGTTCCATATAAAATAACTCTTTTTCCAAAAACATCAATAATTCCTCCCAAACATCTGAATCTCTGATGTACTCCATAATTTTCTACTAATCTCTTTTTAAGTTCTTCTTGGCTATTATCATGATCAAGATAACTATATGTGTCTTCCGAACCTTCTCCTACAGCTATATTAGATTGACCAAATCTTTTTCTATACGTAGTTTCATTAACTACAACAGCGTTCCACGCTTTTTCTGCCCTGCTTGCTAAAGTTTTAGCATCTATATTTTCTTTTGTCATGTTTATTGCTCAAATTTATTTTTTAATTCAAACGTAGTATGAATTCCAAGGCCAAGAAGCTCATCAACTAAAAGCTTAAAGGCATATGAAATCTCAATTGGCTCTGTCTCGTTGCTTGAGCATATAGAGCAGGTAACTTTATTTCTGATTGTATCTTCATATGTCATGTTTCCGCATTCTTTGCATACATAAATAGTTGTCTTGTCAGAATCATATCTCTCTTTTAGAAGCAAAGATGCTCCATGTCCTACTAATGCCTGCTGCTCCATTTCTCCTAATCTTAGTGCGCCTCCTCTTGATCTTCCTTCAACAGGCTGCCTTGTCAAAAGAGTAACTTTTCCAGATGCTCTTGCGTGCAGAACATTTTTAACCATATATTTAAGCTTAAGATAATACATATTTCCAATGTAGATTTTAACGCTCATTTTCTTGCCGGTGATTCCATTATACATTGTTTCCTTTCCGTCATATGACATCCCAAGCTCTCTTAATTGAGATTCTAATTCTTCAATGCTCGCCCCCGAAAATGGAGTTCCATCAATAATTTTTCCTGTGGTTGTAGCTGCCTTGCTAGCAAGAAGCTCCATAAGATATCCGACGCTCATTCTGCTTGGGATACCATGAGGGTTAAACATTAAATCAGGCTTTATTCCTCTTGAAGTGAAAGGAATATCTTCTGAATCAGCTATTAATCCCACAACTCCCTTCTGTCCGTGAGGAGCTGAGAATTTATCTCCAGGCTCAGGCAATCTACTATCTCTCGTTCTAGCCTGCGCAACTTTGTTTCCTTCTTGGTCAACTGTGATAAATACAGCATCTAATGTGCCTCTTTCTTCTTGCCTTATTGCCGAGCTTGCTTCTTTCTTTGACTGAATATTAATGTCCTTGGCTTCACTTAAGAATTTAGGGGGAGTGATCTTGCCTATTACAACATCTCCTTCGCTCATATCTGCTTCAGGGTATGCAATGCCGTCATCCTCTAAAAATCTGTATGAATTTTCAGTTCTGTATCCGGAGACATCCTTTTCAGGTATAACAATTTCGTCTGACAAGCCTCCTGCATATTGCAATTCTGTCGCTCCATAAGGCCTGAAATATGTGCTTCTTCCCATGCCTCTGTCAACACTCGCCCTGCTTAATACAACTGCATCTCCCATGTTATATCCTTCAAATGGCATTATCGCAACAACTAAATTCTGTCCAGCAGGATAGACTTTAAGAGTGTCATAAAGAAAGCTTCTCACAATTGGCTTTTGAGGATAGTGTAATATAGAAACATCTGTATCTAATCTCACTAAATAATTAGCAGAGTAAATGCCAAGGCTCTGTTTTAAGGTCTTGCTTCCCTTATTTAATCTTGAAGACTGATCATGATTTGCAAAAGGCACTAGCCCTGTGATTAATCCAAAAACATCTATCAAATCAACTTCAAGATGAGTATGCTCTTTTGTTATTTCGTCTGCTGCCAATGTAGTTAAGGCATTGTCCTCTTCTGCAGCATCAATATATTCAATCACCCCTTCATTTACAAGGTCTGTCCACTTCATCTTATTATTTTCAAGCAAAACAAGATGCTCATCTTTCAGCTTGCTTGCTCCATCTTCAACAACAATTAAAGGCCTTAGAACTCTACCAACTTCACTTGACATAGTTATCTGATCAAGGAACTTATCATTCCTAACACTCAACTCTTTTGGAAGCTCTCCATTTCTCCTCAATTTTCTAACATTTTTAGCAAATTCCTCCGGATTTTCTACAAAACCTATAAACCTTCCATTGAAGAAAACATCTTTTCCTTTTTCCTTATTGACTCCAAGTTCTCCGAATTTCTTCATTACATCTGATTCATTAAATTCAACTGCAGTTGATATTTTTGCTAAGATGGCTAGATTTTTTCTTAATCCAATTTCAGTTCCTTCTGGAGTTTCAGTAGGGCAGAATCTTCCATAATGTGTAGGATGCAAAGTCCTTGCCATGAAATTTTCCTGCTCTCCAGGAAGCATTGAAGAAACCCTCTGCAATTGTGAAAGCATTGCAAGATAGTTTGTCTTGTCCATGTTTTGAGTTACTCCGGATCTCTCTCCAATCCAGCTGCCTGTAGCTATGGCACTTTCAATCCTATGTGTAAATAAAGTGGACTTTGCAATTGTCTTTATAGAATAAAATTTCTTTCTCTTTGCAACTTTCTGCAATGAATACTGGATATCCCTTATTAATATTCCAATATTGACTCTGAATAAATCAGCCATTAAATCTCCAGATAATTTAACTCTCTTGTTTGCATAATGGTCTTTATCTGTTCTTATTTTTTCATTTTCCTTTGACCTTAAATAAAGCCTGACTAATCTGCATAAAGTAAGAGCTTTTTCAGCTCTGGATGCTTTTTCTAAACCTATATGAGGAAGGAAAAATGAATCTATTCTTTGTTTCACTCTGTCCAATATTTCCTTTTTTGTTCCCTGAATTCCTGATTTCTCCGCTATATACACCATTGCATCTTCAGCGCTCTGGATCCCAGAAAACTCATAAAGATTGACTATTAGGCAATCATTTTCATGCCCTATATTCTTGGCAATTTCAAATTCTTTTATCAAGCCAAGAGCTTTTAAGACAACTATAGCAGGAATATTTTTTATTCTGCTGAAGCTTAATTCCAATATCCCTTCTGATGTTTCTGATATTGTTGTCGGGATTCTGTAAGAGCCTCTTTGCGAGAATACTCTCAAAGTCAGGCCAAGCCTTCCTTCCTCGATAAATGGCTGATTAGCTGCTAAGTCCTCTGACATAACCATAACCCTCTCATTTCCGTTAATTATAAAATATCCTCCAGGATCAAGAGGATCCATAAAATTCTCTCTCAATTCATCCCTATTCATTCCATATGTGTTGCATACAGCGCTTCTTACCATTACTGGAATTCTCCCAATCTCAACTTCAGAGCTGTCGGTCTGCCCGCCATATTTTATAGTCAGCTCAACAAAAACAGGCGCAGAATAAGTTAAGCTTCTTAGCCTAGCTATTGCCGGAGTGATTTTGCTGCTGCTTCCGTCAGACTCTACGATATTAGGCTTTTCAATTCTGACTTTGCCAATCCTTATTTCAACCTCTTCATTATTTATAGAATTGTTAATTTCATTGACTATCTGCTGCATTCTCTTATTTATGAAATCATTGAAAGAAATAATATTAGATTCAACTAAAGAGTGCTGTTCAATATATTTTTTTACGAGTGTATTTTTTAGTTTTTGCATTATTTTTAAGCTACAATCCTGAAATAAACATTTATTTTGTCTTCGTCTTTTCTTTCAATCTTAACTATATCTCCCTGCTCGTATCCTTCCGGAATTACAGGATCATCTTTCTTTATTTTTGGCAATTGTGAGATAGAAATGTTATACTTTTCCAGTAACTGCTTCGCCTCATTTAGCTTCAGTTTGGTATGTTTTGGCTGTAGGATATGCATCTTAGGATTTTTTATTTAGTTAAATTGCGATACCTAGCAGTACAATTAGCTAAATATAGGCAATATGAAAATTTACAAAACTGCCCTTTTAAACCTTTCGTAGATGTTAAGTCCAATATCAAACTTAATTATTGAGAAAGCTAATATAATTATTGCAAGCCAAATTTTCATAATTTTTGCTTTTTATTGCTTCTTCTTTTTCTTTAATTTTTTTAAAATACTTGCCTTATTTTTAATAATATACAACAAAGTTGCTATACACCCAATTATCAATAAAGAATAAATAATTAACTTATTTGTAGCAATTTTATTATTTGCAGAAATAGCACTCCCAGTTATTCCAGGACTTATCTCTTCTTTAAAATCATTATTTTCCTCTTCTGATGCTCTTACAGAAAGATTTTCCACATTATTCAATGAGCCATTGACAAATTCGTTATTTTCTGTCAAGTTATTTTTAGCTGTAATATTCTTAGTAATATTTACTACAATGCTTCCACTTCCTCCACCGCCTCCACCGCCTCCATCTCCGCCACCAGAATTTTGCTGCTGTACAATCTGCTGGAATGGAAGAGAATTAATAGTTATATTTCTCCCTGTGCTTTGCGCGCTATTTCCAGCCTTATCAAGACATGTAATGCTCCAGGTGTAATTTCCAAGAGCTAAAGCATAAGAAAAGCTCTGATTTTCTCCCTCCATTGAAATATTTGAATTTGTTGAAGCAACTGAGTCATTAATTAACAAATCACAACGCTCAATACCGAAATTATCGCTCTTAATGTAAATAAATGAAATATTTGCAGATTTTGATGTTTCTTCATGATTTTCTTCTGGAAAGATAAGTTCAATTGCTGGAGCAGTTTTATCATAATTTAAAGTAAAATTATTTTCAGCAGTTCTTTTTGTTCCATTGCTGTTTTCAAACACGCAGTTCCATTCATAATTACTCTCATTTTCAAAATCATAAGAAAAGTTGCTTTTGTTTTCACCTACTTCAAAGCTCTTATTCTCATTATAAACTATTGACACATTATTCCAGATGGAAAACACAACGCTAATAACTGGAGAGTCTGTTTCTGCTCTGCACGTAAATTCCTGCCTACTCTGATTGCTAAATAATTTATTTTCAGGACTCCCTAAATGAACATTAAAATTATCTATTTCAAAAGTGTGATTTTCCGACGCAGATGCCCTGTTCGAGAGAGCATCTTCAAACAAGCAATTCCACTCGTAATTTCCATATTCTAACTTATCCAAGTTTACTTCAAAGCTATAATTCTCTCCCTCTATATTTCTGCTTTCATTATGCAACAAAGCAGAATCCTTCCACAAGAAAAATTCTGCTTTTGAGAGCTGCCAGTCATTAGCCATGCAAGAAAAGCTCAAATTCCTAGAAAAAAATCTCTCATTATCAGAAGGCTTTTCTAATACAACTTCTGGCTTATCTGAATCCAAAGACAACAGAGCATTATCAATATCAATCCTTGAAAAATTAAGTCCTGTTGTGCTGTCTGAAATTGTTTTGCCTGTTTTTAATAATACATTTTCCAATTCAATAGGAGTTTTTCGCTCTTCTTTTCCAGAAAGATATTGATTTAAGAGCAAAATAGCCCCGGTGACATGAGGAGAAGCCATGCTTGTGCCAGAATGACTCCTATAGCTACCATCAAGCCATGTTGAATTAATATTTACTCCTGGAGCAATTAGTTTTACTTTTGAATTTCTATTGCTTTGCCCCCAGAAATCGTCATTTTTGTCAGAAGCAGCAACTCTTATTACATTTTTTAAGCACGCTGGCCAAGGCAGCTCATTTATAGAGGCGCCATTTCCTGATGAAACAACAACGCTGATATTTTTTTCAATTGCTTCATTAAATACAGCAGAAGGCAGAATATCGTCGCAAAACTCGCTATATAAGCTGTCTGTTCCCAAGCTTAAACTAATAACACTTACATTAAATTCTCCAGCTTCTGCTATGCACCATTCTACACCCTTAATAACATCTGATGCGCGGCCAAATCCCTGAGCGTCCAGAACCTTTGCTGATAGAATGTTAGATTCAGGAGCTACACCAGTTATCCTGCCATTAGAAGAAACAATTCCAGCAATATGCGTTCCATGCCCATTTTCGTCGTCAGGAATAGAATCATTATTCAAAAAATCATATCCTTCTTTGTAATTAGAAACTAAGTCAGGGTGCTGCGCATAAATTCCAGTGTCAATAATACATATGCTTTGCCCATTTCCTTTTAGTTGAGAGTTAAAAATCTTTTTATTCCAGGTTTTCTGGGCGCCAATAAGCTCTGTAGACTCTGAAAGCTCTGATTTAACAGGAAAATCATAATAAATTCTCTTTATTCCAGGATTTTTAGCCAGCTCATTGAGTTCAGCAGAATTTATTTCATAGCTTATTATCTCATTCTTTCCTGTTATTTTTTTTGCTCTTTCTCTGCCATCATTATCAGAAGCCTTATTTAAAAACTGCCCCTTTTCAAATTCCAAAATAACCCTGACTTTATCCTCGGTTTTCAGCTTTTCTTTTACTATTTTATCAACTTTCTCATTATCTATGTGCCCTGCACTGGCAATGCTAAAGAATATTCCAAAGAATACAATACACAAAAGCATTTTCAAGTATTTCTTTGTCATATTAGGTATTCTAATAAAGACTAGGCAGATTATAAATTTTTATGCTCTATTTCTCTTTCTTATTAAAACAACACCAATAACAATTACCAATATAATAATCAGCAATAACCAAGGAAATCCTGTGCTTTCAGCTCCGTTTTCGCCAATAGCTCTTCCTGTAATGCCACCCCATAATCGCGAAAAGAAAGATTCAGAATTTTCTTCTGCTGCGATACTGCCTGCCTCTGCTCCATTTCCAGAAGCAGAACATTCTCTCTGTTCTATAGGCTTTACCCTTTCTGTGCCGCACGCATTCAAGTCCTTGCATTGCCTGGTTTGCTTTTTATCAACGCAATCGCTCCAAAACGTGCATTCCCATAATTCAATGCATATTTGTCTAATAGGTGTTGCAGAACCTCCGCCTCCTCCGCCACCGCCACCTCCTCCTCCGCCCCCGCCATCGCCGCCAGCAACAGGAATTGGAGATGGTAACGGAGCACCACAATCAGCGCTGCAAGTGTTTGAATTCTCATTTCCCAAACAATAATTATCTCCGCAACTTGTTTCTATCTCTAAATTAAGATTAGTATACCCATTATTCTGGAAAACAAGGTTTTGAACAGACTTATAGTTGACAGAAATATTCATTATTTTTCCAGCCCTGTTTCCGTCAGGGTCTTCCACATTAAAAACATCAGGTGAATATCCAAATTTTCCATTTTTCGTGAAAGTCGTGTAAGTATCTCCTTGGACTTGTACGATTACTCCAGTTCCATCAGGAACAGGCGCGCTGTTAATCGTCACACTGCCATAAAGCTGGTGCGGAGTTCCAGGAGCAGCAGATATAGTCCCTAGCAGAAAGATAACTAACGCAAAAGAAAATAAGCTTGATAATGCTGTTTTTTTCATAGTTATTCTCTTTGTGAGAGATTTATAAATATTTAGTTGCTGGACTAAAATCCAAAAAACCCGCACGTGTTTGAAGGCCCGTATAGATAATCTTCTTCTGGATTTGCTGCGCTCGTTTTGAGGAATATCCAATATCCTGCTCCAGGAGCCATGTTATCAAATCTTTCTACAGATATCCATTGGTTAGGATTTCTAAGCTCGCAATAAGTTTGCAGATTACTCCAGCGAGGACTGTTGCCAAAGCCTACAGGCTCTACAAGAGAATCAAGAGCGCAAATTGCTCTCTTTCCATCTGCTCCATCATCGCAGTCATAATTAGCTAATCTCTCTTCTTCTTCATCTTCATTGCCATAATACCCAATCAAGTTCCAGCCAGGCTCAAGTTCTCTTGCAGGAGGTGTTACTGCTCCAGGGCTGAATAAGCTTCCTCCGATTACAAGCTCGTCATAATCTCTCGATAATATCCAATATCCATGTCCAGGATGTACTTCAAATAAATTGCTTGTATCTTCGTGTCCTGGCCTGTAAACAAACCATTTTCCAGCTGTCCCGTTGTGGGCCTCATAAGCCCAGACAACGTCAATGTTATCTGCAATGCTCTCAAATACTTTTGTAATGTTATTATCAGTCAAGACAAATGGAACTGAAATCAAATTCCACTTCTTGTTTATTTTTATCTTAAACTGCCTACCCTCAACTTTGAATTTCTCTTCATCAACAGGACCAATATTTCCAAGAGCATCCTCGCAATAGAACTTTAAGTTATGCTCTGATTCTTCGTTGAAGTAAATTGTAAATGGCGCTTCTGCTCCTGAAACAAAGCAATACCCATTTTCCTGCATTTCTCCCCCAACTTCTTCACAATATTCTTCCGTAATATCATCGCCGTCAAAATCAACTTGGAAGTAAACTTTTTCTTTTCCAACAGGATGTGGGCCTGTTTCTTTGCAGTCAAGAGTTATTGGCGTATCAAGAGTAACTTTCCAGCATTCTATCTCGCCATTTTCTCTAGACCAGCAGCGCTCTGTCTCCTCAGGATAAAATACACTAAGAGGATCTCCATTTTCCCCAGGAGTCCAGAGGCTCTTTGGTTCTCCAACTGTTTTATTCGGCTCTGGTGCTGACAAATCAACATAAGCGCACTGCTTCTTGATTTGCTCTGTTTTATTAACATTATCAACGCTGTAATATTCAATCAAATGGCAGGATTCTTGATTCTTGTACTTCGGAATTCCTATCCATGGCTCCCATTCTCCTCTTCCTTCAGCTCGCTGGCATAGCTCTTGATTTCTGCAGTATTGCTCTTCAACTAAAGTATTTCTATACCACGTCACATTTACTCCAGACGGATGCGGTTGAGGGTCATAAGCAGAAAACCATATCTGCGTATTATTGCTAATCCATTCTTCTCTAGTTTCCTCATTTATAATTATTGGCTCTCCGTATCTCTTCGTTGTTAGAGGAGGAGTTTTATCAACGATAAATTGCTCTTCGTCATGCACTCTATTTCCAAGCGCATCTCTGCATTCTATAATTAATCTATGTCTTGATTCTTCAGGGAAATGAACAATGAAATTGCTTCCAAGTCCCTGCCCGCCAAATATCGGATCTCCGCCATCAACAGTATAAGCCCATCTGCAGCTAACATCATTAACAGGATGCGGCTCTGGATCAGTAACTTCAACGCTTATATTAGTAACACCATCAATATAACAACTATCTTCTTCATTTTCAGGAGGGCAATCTCCATACCAAGGACCAACTATTGTTTTCTTAATCTTTGGAGATTGAGATTCAACAACAAATATTTCTTTGTCAACTTCTCCCTCATTTCCTAAAGCATCAACGCAATAAGCTTCTAAGACATGCCGAGAATCTTCCTTCTTTGTTACAACAGCAGAACCTTCTTCTTCTATATATGGAGGAATCTCTGTCGCATTTTCTAAATAATCTCTGTAGAATAATGTTGCGTGTTCAACAGGATGCTGTCCTCCATCAACACATCTCAAAGATATTTCAGTATTTTGCGTGATATAATAATCACAATTTTCTCCCTCTCTGCATTTTACTGCCGGCTCTCCAACTTCTTTTACAACGTCAGGTCCGGTATTATCAACAAACACGCATTGTCTATTAATATATTCTATATTATTTAATTTATCAACAGCATAAAACTCAATGAGATGGCAAGATTCTTCATTCTTGAATATTATGCCGTTATCTCCATCAATTTCATTCCAATCTCCTTCTCCTTCAAATTGTCTGCACGCGGCGATGCATTCCTCATCATCAACTTCTCTCAACAAAGTATTTCTCCATGTAATATTTTGTACGCCGACTTTGTTGTCAGTAGAATTAAATATTACAGGAGTGCTTGTGTTTATCCAGTGATAAAGGCCATTATCTATGAAAGGCTCTCCGTAAGTCTTTTCTGTCATAGGAGGCGTTGAATCAACCAAGAACGTCTCAATATCTTCTACTCTATTGCCCAAAGCATCATTGCATGTTATTTCCAAGTCGTGCGTTGAATCTTCTCTAAATATAATTCTCTGTTCTTCACTGAATAAGCCAGATTCAACTAAGCACCTTCCATTATCATCTATTTCTTCACATTCCGCAGTATTATTATGCCACCACACATTATAATTGCACTCTACTCTATCAACAGCGTGAATAGGCTCTTGGTCTTCAACAAAAATATCAACTCCACTCTGCTCATTATCAGCGACATAACAGCTATCATTGCTGTCAGGCTTAGGAGGGCATTGTCCAAGCCAATTACCAAACATTCTCTTAGTTATATTTGGAGCAGCACTATCAACTTTATAATATTGAGTATGAACTGGAGTTTTCTTTTCTACTGCGTCTTCGCAGTAATATTCTAAGTTATGCATTGAATCTTCTTCAAAGAAGAAATCAAAATCAATTGATGGACCAACTTCTTGCGGTATGCCTTGTCTGCAGCAATACCCTTCTTCATTTAAGTTTTCTGCGCCATTGCAATACTGCTCTGTAATATATCTCCATTGAGGATAGTCATAAGATACTTTAAAGCATAATTTAACATCTCCAGACGGATGTGGCTGCTGGTCTTCGCATGTAAATTTAATTGACATATTTTGCGTTATCCAGTGGAATTCACCTTCAGGATTTTGTTGAGTAAAGAAATTGTCTCTATCAAAATCAAGAATAGCATTTCCATTATCTTTTTCTAATAATGGAGGAGTTTTATCAACAAAGAAGCAGTTTGTGTTCATGCCTTCAACGTTTCCAAGATCATCAACTGCAAAGAACTGCAAAATATGGCATGATTCCTCGTCTTTTTGTATAGGTGTTCCATTATAAAGGTGCCATCTTGTATCAAATCCTTTATATTCACATTGCTCATGTATACTCTCTTCAACGCATTCTTCCCAGGTATCAAAAGTATTGCAAGCCCAATCAACACCTACTTCATGTGGAAAGCTGCAATTATTAGTGCAATATTCTTGCATATCATTAATACATTGGGCTGTTTGAGGATAGTCATAAGGAGAACGTAATGGTGGATAGCATCTTTGTTGAGGGGACGAGCAAACATCCTCTGCTGGAGAAAGAATATTCGCATACCATATTTTATCAACGCCAATATTACAATGATTTTCTGTAGGATCAGGGTCACTGCTTGTTAAAGTTACTGTTGTAACCCCATCAATCCATTCGACACCATTCTCAATTTTCTTAGGTCCATTAAAGCTCTTGTTTGTTTCAGGAGGCGTTCCGTCAACTTTGTCTAATTCAACAATAGTATTAGACGGATTGCCTGCTT
Source organism: Candidatus Woesearchaeota archaeon (assembly GCA_964468255.1). Lineage (GTDB taxonomy): Archaea > Nanobdellota > Nanobdellia > Pacearchaeales > GW2011-AR1 > VGKP01. Next base: position 24,112 of record CAYXTB010000001.1, read on the forward strand.
TGTCGTAGCATACAGCTATAATTTTATGTTGAGAGTCTTCATTAAATTGCAAAGGCCAGTGTGTTTCATTCGCATCTGTATCATTCCTATCACTATAAATGGAATCACTGCCGTCAATTAAGACTTCCCATTTGCAATAGTCTATGCCAGTATTGCATTTATCAGTCGTTTCGTTATCAAAAGCCCAGAACTCTATAATAGAATTATTAGTTATCCAATAATCACATTCCTCTCCTTCTCCACACGTAATATTTGGCTCTCCAACCATTTTTTCTAATTCTGGTTCTGAGCAGTCAACTCTTAAATCACGATAAGTATTTACTTCAGTTCCATTGCCACTCCCAGTGACAATTGCCTCATTATCAAGAGTAGTTATTCTAAAAGTGCTTTTACAATCTGATTGGTTAACGCTTGCCTCGAATGTAAAGTTGAGGCTCTCTCCAACATCTATAGTATTGCTTGCTTGAGGGTCTGTTACATATTCGCAATACAAACCAAATTGAAAACCTAAAGAGTTCCAGCCAGAAGGTGCTAACCCACAAGTTAGACTATTAATATTAGGAGGGGCTTTGTAAATTTTAACATTATATATGCCATATCCTCCGGTATTATTGATATTAACAGTAAATTGAGTTTGTAAATCTTGATTGCAATTTGCAATATTTGGGCTGAGAGTTATTTCTGGAGTATGCGCAAAAGTTCCTATGCCATCAGAAAAAACATTGGCAGAAAAAACAGCTATGGCAAATACTGCTGTCAACATTAAAGTGAGGAGGTTAAAGCTTCCTGCGCCGAGCTTCACTTTCTTTTTTATAAAGATTGATGCAGGCACCATTGACCCTTACAACATCAGACACTTTATATATCTTTTTATTTTTTAAAGTGAAAAATGTTCTTACTTCAATCCAATAAAAATTTTGTAAAATAAAATAATTAATATCTCATTAACTTTCATTTTCTATCAATACCCATTACAATCAGCACAATTGCTATCAGTAAATACAATAATAGTATAAAAGGATTGTGAAAGATTACTATTCCTAAAAGGCTGTCCTCAACAATATAATTAGCTCCGCTTTCTGTATTAATTTTAACAAAATAGCTTAGAGCTAAAAATACTGAAATTGCCAGGCCAAAATAAAGCCAAATTTTCTTTTTTATTTTATCTTTCATAAGGCATCCTAATAAAGATTTGTATACGTAAATCTTTAAATACTCTTACCTGCTCAAAATCATATAAAAAGAGGAAAATATGGCGAAGAATTGTATTTACTGCAAGAATAATATCGATGAAAATTCAGTAATTGATTTCTGCCAGCGCTGCGGAATTGGAGTCTGGGGAGAAAAGATGCTTGCAGCTATTGTGCAGAGCATGGAAAAAGCCAGGGATTCAGGAGATTTACACCAAGGCTCTGTTACGAACACTGTAATCACACAGAGATAAAAAGCTTTTTAAACCGCTTCTTTTACCTAAGTATATGCCAAAGCATAAGAACCCAAGGCAAAAAGGAAAAATACCATTCAGCAAGTATTTTCAAGAATTCAAGACAGGAGATTCTGTAGCAGTGTCTATAGAACTTAGCATTCCGTTCCCTTACTTGAAAAGGATCCAGGGAAGAACCGGAAAGGTAATTGAAAAAAAAGGCTCTTCATATTATGTTGAGATTCCTGATTTAGGCAAATCAAAGCGATACTTAATAAAGCCAATTCACCTGAAAAAAATCTTAGCAAAATAAAATGATACTAAATAGAAAACCTCTCACTCTTGCAGCCGCAAAATCCATGATTAAAAACTTGGATGAAAAAAAAGAATTGAATGCTTACATGAAGAAGTTCTCTTCTTTAACAAGTGAAAAAGCTGGAAAGCTTTTTGACGAAATAAAAACATTGAATAATCATAAGCTTAAGGAAGAAGGTATAGTAAAAATTGTGGATTTCCTGCCAAAAGATTCAGAGGATTTAAATAAGTTTCTTCCAGAAACAGGATTTTCAGAAGAGGAATCAAATGTTATTCTTGAAATTACAAAGAAATATTGAAAATGACAGAGAAAGAAGATTATGCAATAGTATTAGATTATCTCCCATACGGCTATCCGATTGGCGGGAAAATGACTTCGATAGCCCAAGCTATAGGCGAGAAAACTCTTATCATTCTTGAATTAATCCCTAGAAGAGGAGTTTCCTTGGAAGTAAAAGAAAAGGTTTATATAGGCCCTGAAAAGAGAGATAAGATATATTACATTGCAGGCCGGCTTTCGAAAGAAAAGCTGACAGAGACTGCGAAGATCCAACTGCAGGAATTCATTGGGAAAGTAGTTGCGGAGCAGGAAAAGAAGTTTGTGGATTTCTTTAACAACGCTCAAGCGATAAATACAAGGCTACATCAAATAGAACTTCTGCCAGGATTTGGAAAAAAACACACAAAGGAAATTTTGGAAGCAAGAGAGAAAAAATCTTTTGAGTCCTTTGAGAACATAAAAAGCAGAGTAAAGAATTTACCTGACCCGAAAAAAGCCGTTGAAAAAAGGCTGATTGAAGAGCTTTTAGAAAAACAAAGGTTCCATCTCTTTGCAAGATAAAATGACAGAAAAAATAGAAAAACAAAAGAAAGAAAAGAGGAAGTTGGAGAAGGCTGAAAAGCAGGAAAAACATAAGCCTAATTTAGAAGAAGAAAGAAGCGAGATGTTAGTTAGAATTCATGGCTATGACATCCCTGGCTCAAAAAATGTTTATGCTGGGTTGACAAGAATAAAAGGAATTTCGTGGGCGGTATCAAATGCAGTTTGTTTGAAGCTTGACCTGGCAAAGAGCAAAAAAGTTTCTGAGCTGACAAAAGCTGACATTGCCAAAATAGAAAAATTCCTTGAGAATCCTGAAATGCCTGATTTCATGAAGAATAGAAGACTTGACAATGAAACAGGAAAAACAGAGCATTACTTAAGCTCTGATTTAGATATTAAAAAGGAATTTGACATTAAGAGACTGAAAGAAATTCGCTCCTATAGAGGATTAAGACATGCTTTGAAATTGCCATCAAGGGGCCAGAGAACAAGGTCTCATTTTAGAAATAGAGGAATAACTTTGGGAGTTAAAAAGAAGAAAGCATGATAAGAAAAAAGAAACTTTATGTCAAGCCAAGAAAGTCCTATGAAAAAGCCAGGATTCTAGAAGAGAATAAACTTTTGCAGAAATATGCTCTTAAAAATAAGAGAGAAATCTGGAAAACTCTGGCTAAAGTCAATTATTTCAGGCACAGGGCGATGGATCTTGTTAAAAAATCCAGGGAAGAACAGGAAGTGTTTTTCAAAAAACTTAACAATCTTGGATTAAAAGTAAAAAGTGTTGCAGATATTTTAGCTTTAAAAGTTGAAAATATATTAGAAAGACGCCTTCCGTCCATTATTTTCAGAAAAGGCTATTCAAAAACTGCGAAAGAGGCAAGACAGCTTGTTTCCCATAGAAAAATCCTGGTAAATGGCAGAATTGTTGATGTTCCTAGCTACATTGTTTCAGTTGCAGAAGAAAATAATATTTTTCTAAAACAAAGGAAAAAAGAACAAACAAAAATGCCGGAAAAAGAAAATAAAGATGAATTGAGCATTCAAAATAGAGAAGCATGAAAATGGAAGAAAAACAACTTAAAGCAGAAAATGAGGCAAAGGAAGAAATACCTGAGAAACTGAAAGAGAAAGAATTGAAATATCCTGAAATTTTGGAAGAAAAAGAAAATAAAGATGAAAAAACAGGAATTGCATACATATTCACTTCTTCGAATAATACTATAGTTCATATAACTGACTTATCAGGAAATACAATTTCCAGAGTTAGCGGAGGAATGGTTACAAAACATTCTAGATTGAAGGCTGACCCTACAGTTGCCATGTTCGTGGCAAGGAAAGCAGCTGAGAGGGCAAAAGATGTAGGAATTAGTGCTCTTTATATAAGAATGAGAGCCAAGACAGGAAGCATTGGACTTGGTCCTGGAGTTCATTCTGCCATAAGAAGCCTAGGCAAACTAGGATTCCGCATTATAAATATTCTTGATACTACAAGAGTGCCAAGAGGTGGGCCGAAGAAGAAAGGCGGCAAGAGAGGTAGAAGAGTTTGATTTTCTTGCAAGGCGATTGGTATATTATTTAAAGTTTTTCTTTAAAAAAGTTTTATAAATCTTGCTTTTTATTATTTGGCTATTTTCCATAAGCTTTCAAATAAGCTCTAAAAACCTTTAAAAACCATCTTCTCCCTGGAAGGAAAGGATTTAAAAGTCATCTTTTACAAATAATAAAATGGAAGTCATTGAAAAAACACCTGAGAAATTAGTTTTAAAAATGGATGCAAATGAATCTTTGGCGAATGCAATCAGAAGGTCTGTAAGCGAGATTCCTGTTCTAGCAATAGATGAAGTTGAGATTTTTAAGAATGATTCTGCATTATATGATGAAGTTCTGGCTCATAGGCTTGGCCTTTTAGTGTTAAAAACTGAAAAGTCAATGTCTTCAAAAACGAAAATCGACCTTAAATTGTCAAAAACAGGGCCGTGCACGGTTTATGCGGAAGATTTTCAAGGTTCTGCTGATGTAGTTTATGGAAAAACGCCTATAACAATTCTTGGAGAGAATCACAAACTAGAATTGGTTGCGACAGCTGCTCTTGGAAAAGGAATTGAACACGCAAAATATATCCCTGGATTATGCTATTACCGGCATCTTCTTGAGGTAAAATCATCTGCTGATATAGACAAAATAATCCAGAAGTCAAAACCTCTAGTTTTCAAAGCTGAAAAAACAGGAAATAAATGGCTTTGCGACTTAAATGATGCTGAAGTAAAAGAAATAGAAAAAATTGATAGTGGGGCTATTAAAGATTCCCAGGAGATTTTGTTTGTCATTGATTCTTATGGGACCATGCCTACAAAAGATATTTTTACAAAAGCAATTGGAGCTTTGGAAGATAATTTAGATGAGTTTGAGAAAGCTGTTAAATAAATTATCTGTTATAATGATCAGGATGATTAGATTGATTTACTTATTAAATGGACAGAATTATTCTTGCAAATATAACAAAAACTTTAAATCCCCTTGATTATTTATCCTTTCACGCGGGGATGCCGGAGCGGTCAAACGGGCGACGTTAAGGCCGTCGTAGCTTAGTGCTTGCGAAGGTTCGAATCCTTCTCCCCGCATAGATTTAAATATGTTAAAAAAGGCATAAAATAATGACAGACATTGCAGCTCTTGTTGCAGAGGCAGACGGAAAAAAGCTGGCTGGGCTTTTAAATGCCGTAGAATCAGAAGGCACTGAAAATTTATTTCACGGCGCATTTAATAATGAAAGCTGGGAATATATTGTTACCGACATGCTAAATGCAAGTACTGACAGAACTTCTTTTGTTCCATTGAGAGAAATAGACCCTTATTATGATTCAGAAGGAATGATTAAAGTAGGTTATCTTAGAAGAACTGAAAAAGGTTATGAATTAACAGAAGCAGGTTTGCAAAAAATAAGCCGATATTTGTCTTTAAAAATGAACGAGCTGGTTTTATAAAAGCTAAATCAGCATAGTTTTAAATAGATAATAACTTTAACAAAGAAGACGATGATAAAGCGAGAGATGGTTGAGGCCGTTATTAGGGCCGCGCTGCTTCAGCATTTTACCAATTCTAATGCATCTCAAAGATCTGCTTGTAATAATATATGTCCTTATGATTTCTTGCCTGCAGACAGGGGCGGCGATCCGTATGGAGGATTATTATGCAACCCGCACTTGGAAGGAATTGCTCTTCTTTTTATAGCTAAAAGCCAGGACGAAGGGCACTGGGTTCCTATAGCAGAAATTAAGCCTGATGAACACGCAAAAGAACTTACTGCCCAAGGCTATTTAAATCAAGTGCCTGGCGGCTACGTGCCTGCACCTGAAGTCTTGTTGCGTATTTGGAATTGTGAAAGGGCTTTTTATTTCGAAAAGCCGCACCGAGTCTGATATAACGAGAAACTTAAATTTTTTCTCATAGCTATTTAACTTTCTCGAATATAGCAAACTAATCTTTGAGGAAATATTCACATCGCTTGCTATAGATAGCTTTAAAACAAATTATTTCTCTTTTATAATGAGCTCCCGTAGCTCAGCCCGGATAGAGCATTTGGGTCCTAACCAAAGGGTCGCAGGTTCAAATCCTGCCGGGAGCGTTTTATAGAAATGTTTATATAGTCCTATTAATAGGACTATATAGGTCTAAATATAGGACATTAACATGTATATCTTCAATGAAGAACATAAGATAGGCAAGGCTTTTCTAGAAAAGCCTTGGAAAAAGCTTACTTATTTGGAAGTGCGAAAGCTCTCGGGAAAAAAGTCTAAGAGTTATATTTATCGCGCACTAAACCATCTAATGCATAACGAAATTATTATGACTGAACAAGTTGGCAGGTCTCTTTTATACTATCCGACACTGAATTTTTTACAGACGCAGTCTTACTTAGGGTCATTAAATGAGCATCTTTCTTGGCAGGCAACCCATATACACAGCAATATCTTAGAAAGACTTGCTGATAAAATTATCAAAATTACGCCCTTTTTTATCTTGATTGTTGCTGGTAGCTATGCCAATAGAACACAGACAAAAAAATCAGACCTTGATGTCGTTATTATTTGCGACGACAAAATTAACCCGAAAACTATAATGGCTGAAATTAAATTGGAGAGTGTTATGAGCATTCCACAAGTGCATCCTTTTGTTTTTACAAAAAAAGAATTTTTAGAGATGCTTACAAATAAAGGAATTAATTATGGAAAGGAAGTTGTAAATAATAATATGATTTTTTTCGGCGGAGAAAATTACTATAACATAATTAACGAGGCTATACAACATGGATTTAGAGGTTAGTCTATTATTTGAAAGAGCAGAGAATGAGCTTCTTGCGGCTGAAGTACTTAAAAAGCTGAGTGAAGAAGCTGAAGCAAAGCAAGTCTTGGAAGTGCCTGCTGCAACTACTTTTTATAGTTCTGTAATAAACCATGCTTATTACGCAATATTCTATAGCGCTAAGGCTTATCTAACTTTTAAAGGGTTTAAACTTCCAGAGCAAGGCCAACATCAGGCTGTTTATTATGAATTTAAGCGATTTGTGCAAAAAGGAGATCTTAAAAAAGAGTTGCTTGACTTATACGATGAAGTAAAGACTAAAGCTGAAACTTTGCTCTCGATTATACAAGAGGAAAGAGGCAAACGCGAAGAATATACATATAAAACTCTTCCTCAAGCAAACAAGGAGCCTGCGGAAAATTCCCTAAAGAATGCTCGCCTTTTTGTTTCACATATGAGGAGATTCAGCGAGAAAATATAAAGCTGAGACGATTATAGCAATATTTAAAACCACATATTAAATACTAAATATAAGCGCGATTAGTTAAATGGCAGAATAGCTGGTTTCCAAAATATAATGACTAATAGGCTATATTGAAACAACCAGCGGACACGGGTTCGATTCCCGTATCGCGCATTTAAATCAAAAAAACGATGACAGGCACTCGTTTCTTCAAAAACTTTCAGTTTTTGAGGCCTCAAGAACTTCGTTCTTGAAGTTTGGATGCAGCAAATTTGAAAAATTTGCTGAACAGAAAATGCAAGGCATTTTCTTGTGCTCAAGGAAATCAAATTCCTTGACATAAATAAATTTGATAAAGAGTAAATTTAAAAGCACTTTAAATATATCTTATTTATAATGGAAAATCAACAACCGCATCAGCAATTAGTACATCCTAAAAGCTGGTATGACAGAAACTATAAATTGATTCTTATTATTCCTATTTTACTTTTATTTTTGTCCTTGGCTTATCTTTTTGTTTTTTACGCAAAAAATGGAGATATTCTGCATAAAGATGTTTCTTTAACTGGAGGAACAACTGTAACTGTCTTTGATTCTAATGTTGACATAGATGATTTAAAGAACTCGCTAAATGAGAATTTTCCTGACTTAATTGTAAGGCAAATATCTGATATAAGGACAGGAACACTGCATGGCTTCTTTGTTGAAACTAACACGGAGGCTGAAAGTATAAAAAAAGCGCTTGAAGAGTATTTAGGATACCAATTAACAAATGATAATTCCAATGTTGAATTCTCCGGCTCTTCTTTGTCGTCTGGATTCTATCAGCAGTTAAGGCTCTCTATTATAATAGCGTTTGTGCTGATGGCAATAGTTGTCTTTTTTATTTTTAGGACATTTGTTCCAAGCTTAGCTGTTATCTTAGCTGGTTTTGCAGATATTGTTATGACTCTTGCTTTGGTTGATATGCTGGGAATTAGGATTTCGGCAGCTGGGATTATTGCATTTCTAATGCTTATAGGATATTCTGTTGATACTGACATCCTTCTAACAACCAGAGTATTAAAAAATCGTGAAGGAAGTGTTAATGAAAGAATATTTGGTGCATTCAAGACTGGTATAACAATGACAATAGCGGCAATTGCGACTGTGGGAGTTTCTTTGGCAATTATTTATAATTTCTCTGACACCTTGAGGCAGATATTTGGAATCATGCTAATAGGTCTTTGCTTTGATATTATCAATACATGGGTTGCAAATGCATCTATATTAAAATGGTATACGGAGGCAAAGAAAATATCATGAAAATAGGATGGAGAATATGGATTCTTATTATTGCAATTTTATTATCTGTCTTGGCGATAAAGCCTAGCTTTGAGTCAGGAATTTTGGTAAAATCAGTAGACGCCGATTCGGAAATTTTTCAAGATGGATTGAGAAGCGGAGAGATTATAAAATCTATAAATGGGCAGACAATTGAAAGCAAAGAAGATTATGCCAAATCCATAAGCAATATTTTCAAAGATAATGAGACGAAAAGGGTTGATATAAAGACAAAAGATAGTGAATATACTTTATTTACAAATCAAACTCCTGAGATAACCATAGATGATATTCCTAGAACAAGAATTAAGACCGGCTTGGATTTAAAAGGCGGGGCGAGAGCATTGGTGCAGCCTGATGTTTCTATTAATGATGCTCAATTGGATGATTTAATTGCAATAAGCAGAAACAAGTTTAATGTTTATGGATTAAGCGATGTGCAAATTAAAGGAGTCAGTGATTTGTCAGGAAATAAATTCATGCTAGTAGAAGTTGCCGGGGCAACTCCTGATGATTTGCAAGAGTTAGTGGCACAGCAGGGAAAGTTTGAAGCTAAGATTGGAAATAAGACTGTTTTTGAGGGCGGGAAAAGAGATGTGAGTAGTGTATGCAGAAATGATGCGACTTGTTCTGGAGTATATCAATGCTCAGCTGTTGAAGGAGGATATAGCTGCACTTTTAGGTTTACAGTTTATTTAATAGAAGAAGCTGCGCAAAGGCATGCAGATATAACTAAAAACATCCAGGTAGATGAGAGCGGGCAGTATTTGTCAGAAAAGCTCTATCTTTATGTTGATGACAAAGAAGTTGATTCTTTACTCATAAGCCTTGATTTGAAAGGGCAAGTAACCACTCAAATTTCTATCCAGGGGCCTGGAACAGGAAAAACTCAGGAAGAAGCCCTGCAAAACGCAAGAGAGAGCATGAATAAATTGCAGACTGTATTGATTACAGGAAGCCTGCCTTACAAGCTGAATATTGTTAAACTTGATACTATATCACCTAGTTTAGGAAATGAATTTATAAAATTAATATTGATAGCTGGAGCAGCTTCTTTAATAGTTGTTAGTATCCTTATATTCGTAAGATACAGGAAATTTAAGGCATCCTTGGCTCTGCTCTTAACTTCATTTTCAGAACTTATAATTATACTTGGATTTGCTGCACTTATCAAATGGAATCTTGACTTGCCTTCAATTGCAGGCATTTTAGCTACTATTGGAACTGGAGTTGACAGCCAGATTGTCATTCTAGATGAAGCTAAAAGAGGAAAGCATATAGGAATTAAAGAAAGAATCAAAAGAGGGCTTTTCATCATTGCGTCTTCTTATGCAACTTCTCTTGCCTCCTTAATTCCTTTATATTGGGCAGGAGCAGGCTTGTTCAAAGGCTTTGCAATTACAACTATTGTTGGAATAACTGCCGGCATATTAATTTCAAGACCTGCATTCGCAGAAATGATAAGAAAAATGGAAGAGTAAACTCTTCTTTAATAATCTCAAATAGTTATATTCGTCACTAAAAATGCAATAATTATCTCTAATCCCTCAATATTCTATATATTAGATTGATTTATTATTAATAAAATAGACAATTATATTTGATTTCCATAACGTTTTAAAACTCACCTTAATAGATATAATAATAAAAGGTACAAAAATAAAAATGCTGCCAAGATGGCATGTTTTGCTTGGAATATTATTTGCCCTACTAATCTTAATTATAAATCCTAACATCAATAAGTTTTATATCATCCTTGTTTTTTTGGCTTCTGTATTTATTGACTTTGACCATTATCTTGTGGCAGTAAATAAAACAGGGAAAGCAGGGCTATTTCCTGCTTTTGACTATTATAAAAGAACCTCTGTTATACAGAAAAAAGAAAGGTCAAGAGGAATAAGAAGAAGAGGAGACTTCCATGTTTTTCATACACTAGAATTCCATTTGCTAGTCTTATTGCTTGGCTTTTTATGGATCGGCTTCCTTTTCATTTTTATAGGAATGCTTTTTCATTCATTATGCGACATCGTCTATTTGATTAAAAAGGATTATCTTTACAGAAGAGAGTTTTTCTTGGTTAATTGGATTAGAAAAAAGATTTGATATTATGCTAAAGAAAACTCACAAATCCCTTCGCGAGAAGGAAAAAAGCTGGAATCCAGAGCAAAATTGATGGAAGCATAAAAAAAATGGAGAGCAGAAGGACTATGGAAGAAAAAAAGTCGATAACACTTAAAATATTCCCCTTAAAGACAAAAAGGCCTTTGAAGAAAAGCAAAACAGCGCAGAAAATTAAATAAGGGGAAAAGACAGAGATACCGAAAATAAGCATTAAAAAAGCCAGGGCTGAAACTAAATCTATACCTCCTAATATCTTGACTAGCATGAAAAACTGGCAAAAAGAGAGTTTATATAGTTTTATTTTTTGTGAAAAAGGTGAAACTGAATCTTTATGAGCATGAATTAAGAAAGAATAAGAACTCAATTATAGAGATATTTGGGCTTCCAAAGTCAGGGAAAACAAGCCTGATGAAAGAGCTTAAAAGCAGAGGATTTAATGTTGCGCTTTCGAAATACCAGAGGAATCCAAACAATCCTGAAGACAGGAATGTTGTTAAAACAGAATCAACTCTAAAAAAAACTTTATTCTTCTTAAGGCATTTTTTGATGCATCCTTGGAAATCTATTTATTTATTTTACAAGCTAAACAGCAACTGGATTATTATTCCAGGATTAAATGGCATTGACTATATTAAAATAGGCATTATGAGAAACAAATACCTTGCTGCCGTTCTTGGAAGATATTATCTAGTAGAAAAGATGAATGAAAAAATTTTTATTGATGAATTTATTTTCCAGAGTTTGTTTATGATTCTTCAGAAAAAGTCAGATGAAAAGGAAATAAAAAGAGTTTTGAGATGCCTTCCTGAAGCTTATAAGATACTTGTTATTGAAATAGATAAAAAAGAAAGGGAAAGAAGGATGAGAAAAAGCATCTCTGAGGGGCAGACCATAATATTAAAAAATGAGTATATAAAAGATAGAGATAAAAATCAGACTTTCAATTATGATATTATAAAAAGAATCATGGATAAGGAATATGGGCCTACTAAGAAGATGAGCAAAAAGGATTTGTTTAAATTAAAATATTCTGGCGAATAATTATCTCCAATTACTCATTACCTATCGTTATTATAATACGTTATACTTAACCATCTATATTTATACATCATAATTATTTACGATGCGAAAAACAATATGAAAAGGAGAAGCATATTGTTTAAATAGCCTTGATTTTACCTAAAAAAATGCAAAAAACCATTATATTAGGGGCAGGGCCTGCAGGGCTTGCAGTCGCCTATAAGATTTCAGAAGAAGGCAAAGAATCGTTAATTATTGAAAAGGAAAAGAGAGTTGGCGGGCTTTCTAAGTCATTTAAATATAAGGGATTTACTTTTGATATAGGCCCACATTTATTCAAGACAAGAAATAAAGAAATAACTGCGCTCTGGGATGTAATGTCAAAAAAGAAATATGCTGATAATAAACATGCGCCTGCAATGCTTTACAATAAAAAAGTATATGAAAGCATGACTGATATTATCTATAGCCTTCCAAAACTTAAATTTCTTGCTGCTGCTTTAAGCACACTTTCTGCAAAAATATTTGATAAGAAAATTAATTCTGGAGAAGATTGGATATCTGCAACAAGAGGCAGGATTATTTATAAAAAATTTTACAAACCGAGAGAAGAAAAATTCTGGGGAACGAGCCTGGATAAAATAGATAAAGAATGGTATGAAAAAAGATTCGGAGAGCATAAATTAAAAGGCTTATTTGCAGGATTCAAAAACAGGATTCTCGGAAAATCTGGAAATAATAGAGCAATAGACACAACATATCATCCTCAAAAAGGGGCTGGAAGCATGTATGAGGCACTTGCTTCCATTATAAAGAAAAGAAAAAAAAGCAGGTTTATTTTCAATTCTGTTCCTGAAAAGATAAAACATAAAGGAAAGAAGATAAAATCAATTATTATTAGAAATTTAAAAACTGGCAGATTAAGAGAGATTAAGGCAGGAGAATTAATATCAAGCATTCCTATAATGGAATTAATTAAAAAGCTTGAGCCAAAAGCTCCGGAAGAAATACTTGAAATCTGCAAAGAATTAAAATATAGGGATTTAATTCTGGTTAATTTAATTGCTGAATTAAAAGGAGAAATGAAACATAGCTTCTTTAATGTTTATTCAAATGATATTAAGGCATTTAGAATAACGAATTTTGAGAATCTTTCTGAAAAAATGGGAAACGGGACAAAAATGAAGCCAATATGCATTGAATATAATTGCCTCAAAAATGATTTCTTATGGAATATGAATAAAAAGAAAATTATAGAAATGGCAAAGGAAGAGCTGGAAAAAATTGGATTTACAAAAAAAAACAAGATAAAGAATGGCTTTGTAGTTAAAATTGAGAATGCCTACCCAATACACTCAATTGGCTTTCAGGAAAAAACTAGGAAATTAAGGGAATATTTAATGAGATTTGAGAATTTGCAGAGCATTGGCAGAAATGGAGTATTTACTTATAATCAAATGAGGCATTCAGTTGAATCAGGATTAAGGGCAGGGGAAAAAGCCCTTGGAATAAGAAAAGATTTTGGAAAAATAGAAACAACTGATGAGGGAAGGGATGTTCTGGATTGAGTAAAGAGATAAATTTAAAAGTTTAAGATAGGAAGCAAGATGATGATAAACTGCGGGAAATTTTATAAAGCACTTATAGATAGAAAGATAGAGTTTTTTACAGGAGTTCCTGATTCTTTGTTAAAAGATATATGCGCTTACATAACTGATAATACTCCTAAAGAAAGAAATATTATTGCTGCAAATGAGGGAGGAGCAATTGCCCTTGCTTCTGGATATTATTTAGCAACTGGAAAAATGCCTTTGGTTTACATGCAGAATTCTGGACAGGGAAATTCCATCAATCCTTTAGCTTCTTTAACAGACAAGGAAGTTTATAGCATTCCAATGCTGTTAATGATAGGATGGAGGGGAGAGCCGGGAAAGGAAGACGAGCCGCAACATAGAAAACAGGGCAGGATTACTTTAGATTTATTAAAAGTCCTTGAAATTCCATATGAAATATTGTCTGATAAGAGCAATGGAATTGAGGATTACATTGACCGGGCGGTTACTCATATGAAAAAGAAAAACAGCTCTTATGCGTTCGTCGTGAGAAAAGGAACATTTGAGTCGTATGCTTTGAAAAATGACGGGGAGGAAAGGTACAAATTAACAAGAGAAGAAGCAATAAAATTGGCTGCCGAAAAATTGGATGGAAGAGAAGTTATAATTTCTACAACCGGCATGATTTCAAGAGAGCTTTTTGAATATAGAAAGGGCAAAAATCAAAATTTGGGTAGAGATTTTTTAACAGTGGGATCAATGGGGCATGCTTCCCAGATAGCTCTCGGCATTGCGTTATCAAAGCCAAACAGAGAAGTTTATTGTTTTGACGGGGATGGCTCTGTAATAATGCATCTTGGCTCTCTTGCTGTTATCGGAGAAAAAAAGCCGAGAAATTTTAAGCATATAGTTTTTAATAATGGAGTGCATGATTCAGTTGGCGGTCAACCAACTGCCGGCTTCTCAATAAATATCCCTGAAATTGCAAAGGCATGTGGTTACAAAGAAACATGGAGCGCTGAAACAGCCGAAGAAGCTGAGGAAAAGATAGAATTGCTGAAGAAAGCTGAAGGCCCTTCTCTTCTTGAAATAAAGGTCAGAAAGGGGCATAGAAAAAATCTCAGCAGACCAGACAAGAGCCCAGAGGAAAATAAAAATAATTTCATGAATTTCCTTGAAGAATAGCTAATTCAGCAAATATTATATCTTAATTATCTGCAGTTCTCTAACATTATCTTCATTAAGTTAATTATTGTTTCTAATTTCAGATATAATTCCTAGTTTGCTCTTAAAGATAGGGCAAGAGAATAAATATATTTATAAAAGGAGCAAAATGCTGAATAAGATGGAACCTCTGGAATTAAAAGTTAAGAGAAATATATTGTTAAATCCTGGGCCTGGAACAACGACTTACAGCGTTAAAATGGCTCAATTAGTTCCCGATATCTGTCATAGAGAGAAGGAATTCTGCCTTCTTCTTGATGGTATAAGAAAAGACCTTGTTAAAATAGCCTCTAAAAGCCAAGAGGATCATACTGCTGTTCTTTTTGCAGGTTCTGGGACTGCTGCTGTTGAATCAGTTATAATATCTGCCATACCCGATAATAAAAAACTTCTTGTCATTAATAATGGGGCGTATGGAGACAGAATTGCAAAAATAGCCAGAACATTTGGAATAAATTTAGAGGAGCAAAAATATTCTTGGAATCAAGGGCCTGATTTGGAGAGAGTAAGGAGAGCTGTAAGTGAAAGTGGAATTGAATATATCGCGGCAGTCCATCATGAAACAACCTCTGGATTGCTAAATCCTATAAGAAAGCTCGGAGAAATAGCAAAGGCAAATGGATGCAAATTTATTGTAGATGCAATGTCCAGCTTTGCAGGGATTGCTTTTAAAATGGAAGAGAATAATATAGATTACTTAATTTCCTCTGCAAACAAATGCTTACAAGGAATGCCTGGCATTTCATTTGTTATAGCAAAAAAAGATGAAATTGAAAAATTAAAAGATGGAAAAAAGAAATGTTTTTATCTTGATTTGCATGCGCAATATGAATCCTTGGAAAAACAGCAGCAAATGCGCTTTACTCCTCCTGTTCAAACTGCCTATGCATTGAGAAAGGCAATAGACGAGTTTTTTGAGGAAGGAGCTGAAAGAAGGCAGGAAAGATATTTCAAAAGCTGGCAGACTCTTACATCTGGATTGCATGAAATAGGATTTAAGCTTTTAATTGAAGATGAAAGGATGCAGTCAAGAATATTGACTTCTGTAGTTGAGCCTAAGAATCAAGAGTATGATTTTGATAGACTGCATGATAGATTATATGAAAAAGGATTTACTATTTATCCAGGCAAAATTGGAAACATGAATACATTTAGAATAGCAAATATGGGAGCAATAGATTATAGAGATATTGAAAACTTCCTTTCTGCTTTAAAAGATTCTTTAAAATGTATGGGAATTGAGAAATTAGTTTATTAAACTTTCATAATATTTATATATGGAGCTTTGCAGGAAGAAAAATGGAAGCACAAGGAAAAACGCGGGAAGAAGAACAGAAAGATTTTTTTAGGGAGAATTGCTATTTGCTCGTGAGAGATTTTTTCTCTGAAGAACAAGTCAGGTTATTAAGAAGATATGCTGATGAAATGGGCGAGCAATCGCAAAGAGTATTGAATGCTGCCCCACAATCAAGTATGGATATTAATTCTTTTCAAAATGCATTTAAAGGATTAATAGTTGTGCCAGAAAAAGAAAAGCCTAATCAGGTATGCAGAGTAGAGGATATGCTTTCGTATAGCAGAGGCCTTTATCATTTGGTCTTGGGAAGCGTTACTCCTTTTATTTCAGATGTTCTTGGGGAAGAATATGTTCCATTCAAGGATAAGCTTAACTTCAAATGGCCTGGAGGAGGAGCTTTTAAGCCTCATCAAGATTATCCTGCTTATGACTTGTTTGGGCCGAAAGAGCATGTAACTGCTATGATAAGCATTGATCCATCAACTTTGGAAAATGGCTGCCTTAAAGTTGCCCATAATTACAGGAAGCCTTTAATAGCAAATGAAAGAATAGAGCAAAAATCTTTATTGCTGGGAAAACCAATAATACCATATAATGGAGATACTATGGAGCAAGAATTTGTTGATGTGTTTGATTGGAGGCCTATTGCAACAATGCCAAGGGATTTATTAATATTTGATTCCTATGTTCCTCATGCATCTGAGGCAAATGCCAGCAATTTCCCAAGAAGAGCAATGTTCATAACGCACAACAGGCTTGCTGAAGGAGAATGGAGAAAAGCATATTACGATTTGAAGAGGAGAGACCCCTTAAATCCTAAGTTTCATTTTGCAAATCCAACTACAAAGAGAGAGGAAAAGTAATAAATAGTGTTTTTTTCTTTGATTTAAATGAAAGGAAAATTAATAGTTTTTGAGGGAGCTGACGGCTCTGGAAAAACATCTACAATAGATGCTCTAATGCCTCTGTTGGAAAACCATGGATTTTCTGTTAAGAGAATTTATTTTAGCTCTTTATTGAGAAAAAGGACTATATTAAGAAGGGCCTTTTCACTTTTTGGAAAGCTGCTCCTGGCTTATTTCAGTTTAATTACCGGAAAATTAATTTTAGCTGATAGGTATATTTATTTAACATTCAGGAAAAATGAAATATTGAAAAAAATAGTAAGAACTTTATATCCTAGGGCTGACAAGGTTTTTGTTATGAAGGCAAGCCCTAAAGTATTAAGAAAAAGGAGGGAGATTTATGAGGGAATTGGGAATAAGCTTTTAAAAAGAAAGGCTGAATTGCAAAGCATTAAAGAGATAAATGAATTGTATAGAATCTACGAATCTGTACCTAAAGCAATAGTAATCAATATGGAAAAGCCGAGAAAATCAAATTTAAATATTATAATAAATGAAATAAAACAATTATAAAAATGAGAAATAATAACACTTTATCTAGAGTTTTTGATGCTTTTAATGGAAAAAAGGCCAGTTATATTGTTAGGACTAGCTATGAAAAATTGCCTTACTCATTGAATGGGAAAGATGTTGATTTGCTTGTTGCAAGAGAGGATTTTCTAATTGTGAGAGAAATTTTGAAAAAAGAGGGATTTATTTTTTATCCTTTTACAGAGCCGCATTATCTCTATTATTTCTATGATTCAAAATTAGGATTAATAGAGATTGATATTTTGCTTGCTTCTAAAATTCCAAAAAGAAAAAAGTACAGGAATTTTTATATACTGAAAGAAGAAAAGAAATATAATTATAATAAAAGCTTTCCCTATAAATTAAAAACAGGAATAAAAAGAAAACTACACTTTTTATTTAAGGGCAAGCTTGTGTGCTTTATAGGTCCTGATGGCTCTGGAAAAACGACATCTATGAATGCTGTTTTTGATTCATTGAAAAATTTTCCTGTTAGAAAAGAAAGAATGCTCTTTGGGGCTTTAAAACCTTCTCCAATCCAGAGAGCATTGAGCAGAATTGGAAGCATAATTAAGGTTTATATGAATATATTTTCAGGAAAACTAACTTTGACTGACCGCTATTTATATCTAACTTTCAGGAAAAGTCATCCTATCTTTAGAAAGATTTTCAGGGCAATTGCACCGAAGCCGAATATTGTTTTTGTAATGAAAGCTTCTTACTCTTTGCTAAAGAAGAGAAGAAAAGATGATGTATTAGATGAGAAGACAGTAAATGATTTGTATAGATTATTTGAGAAAATTAAAAATGCCGAATGGATTGATACTTCTAAAAATTACAAGAAAAATATTGATTTTATGATTAAAAGGGTTCTTGATTTATATAGAAGATAAATAAAGAATTTAATTTCATTTTATATATAAAGCCCTTACCCTTAGAAAGTAGATGAAAAAGGAGACAGGAACAATAACGCCAGAAGAGACTACTAATAACATTTTAAATCTTAATTCATTTTGTATTATAGCCACTGCATCTGAAAAAGGAGAGCCAGAAGCGGCAACTATTGAATACATGAGAGGAGATGAGTATGATTTATATTTCAAAACATTTAGTGACAGCAGGAAATATAAAAATCTCTGCTTAAATCATAGGGCAAGCATTGTTGTAAATTTTCTGCCGCATTCTTTGCAGATGAATGGTATTATTTTCGAATTAGAAGGCAACGAAAAGGAGAAGATTAAAGAAAGATTTATGAAAGAGAACGGAAAGGAAAATTGGTATAATTATCCTGAAACCAAATTTCTTAAATTTTCTCCTAATTGGATAAGGCTTTTTGTGCCAAACAAATTTTTTCCTATAAAGCAGATTATTAATAAAACTTAAAGCATTATTTAGCTATCATTATAATTATCTTATACACTGATGTAATTGTCAGCAATTCTCTTGTGCTCAAGGTCAAGTTCCTTGACATGATAAATTACCTATAAATAAACTGAAAGGATTGAACTATAAGATAAAGTACAGGTATATTTAAAAAAGGCTCTATTTCTTGAATTAAATGGATAATAAATTAAAAGAATTGGTTATAAAAGAATATGACAGCGATTTTGCCAAAAAGTCGTATGAGAAGATTATAAAAGAAGGGCTTTTTGAGAGCGAGAAATATTTTATTGGCAAGTATTTCAAGAAAAAAGAGAAGGTTCTTGACATAGGATGCGGGACAGGAAGAGCATCTATCCAGTTGCATAAGCTTGGATATAAAATGACTGGCATTGATATAGTTAAAAGCATGATTGAAAAAGCCAAAGAGATTGCTAAAAGAAATAAGCTGAAAATAAAATATAAGGTTGGAGACGCAACTTCATTGCAATTTAAAGACAAAGAGTTTGATTATGCCTTATTCACATATCAAGGATGGACTAAGATTCCAGGAAAAGAAAACAGGCAAAAAGCCTTGAATGAGGCATTTAGGGTATTAAAGAAGGGAGGAATATTTTTATTGACTGCAAGAAGAAGAATATGGACTGGAAGGCATTTATTTATATGGCTCTGGAACTGGATAAGATTTTACATATTAAAAAGAATTGGATTTAAAATCTGGGAAAAAGATTTCGGCGACAGAATGTGGATTGATAAAGGATTCATCAAATGGCTAAAATCCAGGATTTTGAAGAGCATCGGATTTAAAATTGAGGATAATTATGCAAGATATAATACAAATCAATATTACCATATTCCTTCTGTTGAGGAAGTAAAAAGGCAGATAAGAGCTTCTGGATTTAAAATTTTAGAGATAAATAACAGGATAGAAAGGCAAAAATGGCAGAAAGCCAATAAGCATAGCCCATTATTTTATGTCTGCGAGAAAATTTAAACTTTATTAAAATACTGGCTTAAAAGAACAAAATCATTTTCATTATGAAGCTCAAGCCAGCCCTTATGAGTCTCAATGAAATTTATTTTGAAGCCTCTATATATCATTTCCTGGAAAATGTCTGTAAAATCAGCTTTATGAATTGATTCTACTTCATGAAAAGAGCCTTTATGATTTAAAATGCAGTCTTCATAAACCTTGATAAAATTCTTTGCTCCTTCTTCTGTAAATTTTATAAAGCTTAAAGCTTCATGAGTTGCTTCATTTATGTCTATCTTCTTTCCTATTTTCTTTACTTCATTATTTTTTGGCTTTATCTCTCTCAAAGCAAAGGATGATTCTTTCGCTGCAATCAAATCAAGTTCTTTATCTATATTATGCTTATGATAAGCATAAGAATTATCAGCAACTATAACAATGTCTCCTTCTGCTTTCAATAGATTAGACATTAATTTATTATCAAAAATAATATCTGGATTAATATAAATAAAGCCCAATTTCATCTTATTTTTTGCGAGCATCATGCCGTATAAGGCATAAGTTTCCTGCCATTTTTCATTCCTTATGTAATTAGCTCCAGGAATGTTAAACATTTCTGCCTTATAGCCAGTTACGACATTTATATCAGAAAGACCTGCTTCTTTTAGCAGATCTATTTGTTTCTGAAGCAAAGGAGTGCCATTTATTTTTACAAGAGCTTTTGGAATATCTCCTTGGTTTAATTTTACAGGAAGAAAATCGTGACCTGCTGCAGTAATTATGACTGGCAGAGAAATAGATCTTAATTTGTCTTTTTCGGTTATATCAGTAAAACCTACAATTTCAAAGACTTTCTTTAATGGAACACAGAGAGAATTCGCTTCATAAGACCTATCATTGAATAAAATTGACTCGCAAGCTTTTTCCATAGAATGATATGCTGACCTTAAAAGATGATTGGCATGGATAACAATGTTGAAACCAAGCTCTCTCAATTCAGAATCATAAATTCTATTATATGTTGTCGGAACTGCTACTAATGGCTTGCCGAAGCCGATTGTATTTGAAAATAGGGATTTATATCTCTTTGCGAACTCTATTATTTTCTCTGGAGAATCGTCTTTGGAATGAATCATTATTCCATCAACTCCTGCTTTTAAATAAATTTCAGCTCTTTTTAATGCATCATCTAAATCCTTGCCGGCTATAAAACTCTCAATTCTGGCAATTATCATGAAATCTCTGAATTTTTGCACTTTCTTGCCTGCTTTTATTTTTTCCGCAAATATTTTTGGATCTTCTAAATCTTGCTTTGCCCCTTGGAAAAGAGAGTTTCTTTTTGGAAATATTTTGTCCTCTATTATAACTGCTGAAACTCCTATGGCCTCCAATCTTGGAATCAAATATTCAAATTGGCTTATATCTCCTCCTGTATCGCCGTCAAATATAATTGGCTTTGAAGTGACTCTTGTAATTTGCTCTGTTGTTGATAGTCTGGAATCCATGCTGACTAGTTCCACATCTGGCATGCCTTTTGAGGCAGAATCTGTCAAAGAGGATTCCCAAAGAGCATCAAATTCTAAAGATTCAAGATCTTTTTCTATTTTGAGATCATTTGCTATTATTCCTGATAGTCCATTATGCACTTCTATTGCTCTGATAAAGCCTTTTCTATTTAATATTTCCTTCAACTTGGGTATTCTTTCAGATGATGAAATTAGGTTCTTTAATGTCATTTTTTGTAAAAATTCAATATTATGAGGTTTTATAAATATATATGAAAGATGATTCCATAGACTTGTATTATCTGTTACAATGATTCTTGTTTGGGATATTAGAGGGCAATCATAAATGTTTATAAAATGCCTTTTATTGATTTTTCTATGGATAATTCAAAGTACCATGTCTTAATTTTAGCTGCTGGAAAAAGCACAAGATTGGCTCATTTAACTAGAGGAAAGCCAAAATGCTTTTTGGAAATAGGAGGAAAAAGCATAATTGGACGCATGCTTGACTGCCTTAGTGAAAGAGGAATTAAGGAAGCGACTATAGTTATAGGCTATATGAGTGAATTTTTTATGAAAACCCTTGGAAATAAATACAAAAATATTGATATTGATTATATAGTAATGGATGATTATGCGACTACTCTGCATGGATGGGGGTTTTATCTTACCAAAGATAGATGGCAAAAAAGTAAAAAGCCAGTTATCTTTATGGACGCAGATAATATTTTTGATCCAAAATTAATAGATAAGCTTTTGGAAGAAAATAATGATAATGTTTCCTTAATTGATAACAATCCAGAGAACAAGAATACTGAAGAAGAGCTTGTTATTGGAGATAAAGAAGAAATAAAAGGCTTTGAAAGAGGAATCTTTTCAAAAGATAAGAAGTTCCTCGGTGAATTCGTCGGAATAAACAAATTTTCTCCTGAATTTATGGAAAACTTGTATAAGTTTATGGACTCTTTAGGAGATAAAATTAAGATCCTTAAATATGAAAAAGTCTTTGATAAATTCATTAATTTCACCAAAAATAAAATTAATTATTTAAAAACCGGCGGATTGAAATGGGTAAATGTTAATAATGAATATAGCTTTGAAAAAGCAAAAAAATTAGCCTTGTTTGAATTTTAATTAGTATTTTCTATAGACCCAGAACTTAAATATCCAAAAGGCGTTTGCTATTAGGCCGAATATAAATAACAGTGGCAGACTTGCAAAAAATATTGATATAGAGACCAGCCATCTTTGGATACCATCTGTAAATCCTATAACTATTTTTCTTTTTCCAAATAATTTCTCTCTAACACTTTTTGCTATTTTATTTTTTTGCTTGAAAAAGGCAGCAGCGTAACCTGCGCTTAGGATTACCATAAACAGGCCAAACATTGCAAACAGGCCAACCCATATGTTTCCTAAAAAGTAGCCTGCAAAGAAAACAATTAGCGTGAAGCCGACTGTTCCTACAACACTGTCTAAATAAGCCCCGAAATTCCCATATTTCTTTCCCTTCTTGTAAGCATAATATCTCGCAACGTCCCCATCGCAACAGTCTAAAACGGCGGCAAGATGGACAAGAATCCCTGCAAAAATCCATTGATTTATATACATAAGATAAATAACTAGAAAATCGGCCAGAACAACTAATATATTTACTATTATTGGCGATACTCTCAAAGAAATAAAAATCATGTTAAGGAAGATTGAAATTCTCCTGTAAAAATAATAGTCCATCCAAACCTCTGGATGATAATCTTTTCTTAGATTTTTCAGCTCTTTGTATAATGACATAACTCAATCTATTAATATGCATTTATAAGCATTGGCATTTTTACCCGTAATAGACATTTATTTTTATATTTCTGGTTTATAAAATATTAAATTACATTTTGATGGGTAACCGTTTTTATATCTTAATGACTTCTGCAAAAATCCATAAAAACCATAGTCCTGTAACAAATCAAATATTTTCCCAAATGAAGTAATACCTTTATGTGCTCTTTGCAAATGCTTTTCTATTATAATAACATCAATTTCTTTTAATCTGTTCTGAAAACCTTTCAGTGCTTCATACTCTGCTCCTTCAACATCTATCTTTAACAAACATGGTTCAATTATCTTTATAGGCAAATGATCAAATCTCCTTTTATTAACTTTTATTTTTTTAACTATTTCATTATCATAATCTATATTATGTTCAGAGTATTCAAACAAGGAGCTGTTAGCACTTCTTCTCTTATTTATATAGAATATGCATTTGTTCTCGTCTTTATCCCATAAAGCGATTGGAAATGCCACCGCACCATATTTTTTAGCAACAGAATCGCATAAATCCTTTATAGGATCAATAGCATAAATAAATCGCGCGTTCGGAAACAAAGATTTAAATGCTTTTATGTAAGATCCTTCATTACAACCCGCATCAATATATGTTTTAAAATCTTTTTTTGAAATGTCTCTCGCCCATAAAATCTCAAAATAAGCGGCAGGTTTTACTTTCTTAATTAAAGATAAAATTGCCTTTGGTTGTTCTATCGCATTAATTATTTTTTGTTTCATTGTTTTAACATCTTGTTTATGACAAAATTGGAGCAAAAGGGTTTATAAAACTCTCTTTTATAATGAATGAATGAAAGAAAATAAAAAGATAAGCATAGCAAATCAAGCAATAGGAAACTCTATATTAGATATTATATCCTCATTTGTACAAAGAATAGGCGGCCTGATATTTACAATTATTGTTGCAAGAATTCTGATGCCTGAAGGATTTGGAATTTATGGCCTCGCAATTTCAATAGCTTCTGTATTTATGGTTTTTGGAAAGATGGGAATTGATGAGACATTTATCAGATATTTCTCAGAATTTTCTAGGAATAAGAAGATGGCAAGCGCTTATTTTAAATTTATAATGAAAATTAAGTTAATTGTTCTTCTTGTGTTATTAACAATTATCTTTTTAAGTTCGCATGTATTAGTAAATTTAGTATTTAAAAAACCAGCTCTTTTTCTTCCTCTTCTTCTCTGCGCAGGATACATGTTCATTCTCTCCATAGAAGGACTCTTTACCTCATTCTTTATAGCAATAAGGAAAATAAAATATGTTGTGTATAAAGAAAGCCTGTTCCAATTCTTAAGAATAATACTTGTTGTTATAATGGTTGCCATATTTGTTAAAAATCCTGACATTATTAACACATTTTTATCTCTGATATTGGCTTCCATTGTTACTTTTCTTTTTGTAATATTTAAAATAAAGGCAATGTCTCCCAATTTGTTCAAAAAAGCTGGAAAATTGGATAAAAAAGATAAAAAAAGAATAATTCACTTCTTTGGTTATTTCACATTTACTTCAATTTCATTAGTTTTCTTTGGAAATATAGATAGTGTAATGATTGGTTATCTTATAGAAAATGCAAGTGCAATTGGATTTTACAAGGCTGCATTTACAATCTCATCAAGTATAGCCGGATTTTTAGGATTTGGAATGGTTTTATTGCCTTTATTTATTCAAAAGAAGAAGAAACTTGAATATGTTTATAATATTGTATTAAAATATTTAATGATTCTGGCTATTCCTGCCACATTCGGTATAATAGCACTGGCAAGCCATTTTGTTGTTCTTATATATGATTATGAATATATAGAATCAACGCTGCCACTTATATTTCTTGCATTTACAATAATCTTGACTGTTTATGTAAGTTCTGTAGTGCAATTATTCCTAACAAAAGAAAAGCCACAAGGTTATTTTAAACTGCTTTTATCTGTAATTATAATAAATATTATACTAAATTATATTTTAATAACTTCTTTGTTAAGATACTCAATTATATGGGGTGTTAGTGGAGCAGCAATTGCAACTGTTTTAAGCTGGCTTATTTATGCTGTTGGAATTAATATTTTAGCAAAAAAGAAATTAGGCATAAGAACAAAGATAAGAGTTATGATTAAACCTTTTTTCGCCTCTCTAGTGATGTTTGCAGTTATTTATCTTATAAAAAAACAATATTACGATATAAGCCTATTGTCAGGATTTCTGCTTGTAATTACTGGGGCAGTTATTTATCTTATAATTATGCTCGTAATTAAAGGTATTGTAAAAGAGGATATTTTAATATTTAGAGATTTTATTAAAAACAGTAATTTGATTTGATATTATTTTTCTGTGAGTGCATGTTAGTTTATATGTCAACTAACCAGTGATTCTTAACATTGTATCAAGGAGGAAAAATGAAGATATCTTATGTTAAACAGAATTTAACGAGAATGTAATAACTATCAATTATGTTAAGTTTGATATTAGACTTAATATTATAGATAATTTTAAAAGGAAGTCTTTATTGTGAGCAGAATGATTTTTAAGATTAGGCAGTGCTTAGAAGTGATTAGAATAATAAAAAATTTTCCTCTATATTTTGCAAACTATTTCAAACTGGTTAATAAAAAATATATTATTTATAAGTTAAGAAATGGCATTAAATATAAAACAAGGTCTGGCACTACAGACCGAGGAATAATTAATGAGATATTTATTTATAAAGAGTATAATCCAAGAGGATTTGAAATTAAAAAGGATGATGTTGTAATAGATATTGGCGGGCATATAGGAATATTTACAATTCTTGCCTCAAAACTTGCTGAGAATGGAAAGATATATGTTTTTGAGCCCATGCCAGAGAATTTTAATCTTCTTTTAGAGAATATCAGAATTAATAATAGAAGTAATGTAGTCGCTTTCAAAAAAGCAGTTGCTAGTAAAAATGAAAAAAAAGATCTTTTTCTCTCAGAAGGGGAAAATAAGGGAGGAAACTCATTTTATAAGAAAAATGAAAATTCTAGGAAAATAGAAGTTGAAACCTTGGCTTTTCAAGATTTTATCAAGAAAAATAAGATAAAAAAGATAGATTTTTTGAAAATGGATTGCGAGGGAGGTGAATATGACATTTTATTTAAATGCCCTAAGGAAACATTGAAGAAAATTAGCAAAATAAGCATGGAATACCATAATCTTAGCAATAAAAATAATGGCGAAAGATTAAAGGCATTTCTGGAAAAATCTGGATTTATAGTAATAAAGAAAGAATTGAGAAAAAGGGGTATGATTTATGCAAAGAGAGAATAACAATGTTTTTAAGATTTTTTTGCTAAAATCTCATCTATTTTTTCTGTTATTTCGCTAACTTTTATCTTTTTAAGCTCAGCATAAATGTAATGCCCATTTTTCCCAAGAGGCTCTATATATTCCAAAGGAAGATATTTCTCTATAAGGGCAAGAGTTGGGGATCTTCCAACCCATGCTATATGCATCGGACCGCCATCATGCGCTATAATTAAGCTACTTTTTTTAAAAAGTAAATAAAGAACCCTTAAATTTTCCTTTATTAATACAATAATTTGCGGATGTTTTTTCTTTAACCAATCAATTTTCTTTTTATCTGTTCCTAATATTAAAATCTTTTTTTCTGGATAATTTTTTTCAAAATGCTTTATTAACAAATCAAATTTTTCTATTGGCATTGCTTTTTTTTCCATGCTACTATCTGGAACAATACATATAAACTGCTTCTTCTTTAAACCATTCTTTTTCATAAGCTTATTCGTATATTTTTCATCTCCTTTATCAGTCCAAATTTCTGGCCAGTAATTTTTTCTATTCAAACCTAGTCCATTATTAATTAAATCAAGTCTTTGTAAAACACAATGCCTTTTTTTATTTTCATAATCTTTTTTTGTCTTGCCGTAGTGCAAAAGAAATTTTCCATAATATTGGCTGTAAAAGCCTATTCTATATTTAATCCCTGGCAGAAACATAAGGAAAAAGATGTTAGAAAAACTGCCACGTAGCTCTACACCAAGGTCATATTTTTCTTTCCTGATTTTTATAGAGGCTTTTAAATATGATAAGAAGTCTTTAAAAGTTCTTGGCGCAGAATTTAAAACTATAATCTCTTCAAAGTAAGGGTTTTTTTCAACTAAAGATTTATTCAATTCAGAGCAAACTAGAGTTATCTTTGCTTTGGGAAATTCCTCCCTTAATTCCCTAAACACGTTAGAAGACAAAATAATGTCCCCTATCATATCATTTTTTATCAAAAGTATTTTCTTTACTTTCTTCTTGTCAAAATATTTGTTTAAAAGCATTTTTTTATAAGCTTAGGGCTATTTTTAAATTTAACACTTATATTTAAAAAGCAGAGATTATTAAAATTTTCATTACACAAATAAGATGAACGGAAAACAACAAATGAGTGATAAGGAATTTGCAGAATGGATGCGTGAATTTTACAATAAAAAAGCAAAAAGCGTTTTTAAAGGAGATTATGAATGCTACAGATGGTTCAGTACGCCCATAAAAAAAAGGCAATATGCTTTTACTACTTTAAGCTTACTTTATCATTTGAGAGATATAAGATTCAAAAATTGTCTTGAAATCGGATGCGGTGCAGGAACATGGACAAAACTTCTAATCAAAAAATATCCAAAAGCGAGATTTACTTGTCTGGATATTTCAAAAGAAATGATAAAACAATTTAAAATTAAAATCAAATCAAAAAGAGTTAAAATAATAATAAATAATTTCTTGGATCAGGAGTTTAAAAGTAAATATGATTTTATATTCTGCTCAAGAGCTATTGAATATATTCCAAACAAGCCAGAAGTAATAAAAAAGTTTTATGAGCTTCTTCTTCCAGGAGGAAATGGAATAATTGTGAGCTCTTCACCGCATCCTGTTTTCTTTCGCATTAAGAAACTATTTAAAAGAAAGATTAATCTACAGCATACACAAAGAATATCTGTAAAAGATTTGTATAAATTGTTAAAAAATGCTGGTTTTGTAAATATTGAGTTCTATCCTATTCTCTTCAGTGAGCTTAAGGTGATACCAACAAAAAGACTCTTTAAGAATTTATATAAAAAAAAATTCGGCATATTATCTAGAATTTTCGCTACCGGCTACATAACAAAGTTTAAAAAATTCGTTTATTCTGAAGAAAAGAATGAAAAAATTTAAAATAGTATTTATCGGAGCAGAGGAAAGCGGCAAGACAACATTTATCAATTACATAAAAGAAGAACTTGAAAAGGAAGGAAAAAAAGTAAGTATCTTGTTAATGGGCTGGAAAAATTTTATAAATCCTTTTTTAAGAATCTTTTCAAAGATGTATCTAAAAAATAAAAAAGGTTCTGCAAGCCGGAGAATTATAGAACATAAAAAAAGATCTTTCCTTTTTTTTATGATATATTATTCTGAGCTTTGGTTAAGATATATGAAAGCTCTTCTTTCCAAAAATAATATTATACTTATTGATAGATATTTTTACGATGAACTTGCCTTTGCAAATGGAATAAAATTTAAGATATTCAAATTAATAACGCCTGAGCCAGACTTATGCATAATAATGGTGGCTCCTGTTTCTGTTATGAGAAAAAGGGGGCTATTAGTAAATAAAAAAGACTTTTATGGTTTTTATGAAAGACTTAAAAGAGTTGCAAAATTAGGAAATTTAATCTACATTAATAGCTCTAAAAATTTAAAAAATAATTACTTTATCTTAAGAAATGCAATCTCTAAATTTATATGAAGTTAAATTCTGTAACTCGCTGTTTCTTATGAATAGGATATTTTTAGAATCTTTTTAGCATTGAAGGATTCTGTTAGATTAAAAGGTAATGAACTGACTAAATAGTTATAAAAAGCCTATTGAAGCGCAGTATAAGAATCTATAAAAACTAATATTGGAAAAAGGGTTTATGATAAAATGGCTTGAAAGAAGAAATAAAATTTCTTGGCTTATAACTTTGCTAATAGCTGCTGCTATTTCCTATATATCTACAATTACCTTCCCTTCTTCTCCTTATTCTGGGTTTGGAATAAAAGCAATTTTGTATCACATAATTGCCTTTTTCCTTTTTACCATTTTTTTAATGGCTTCTCTATCAAAAGGAAAATCTAGAATTTTATTAATTATAGCTTTTTTCATCTCTCTTTTTTATGGAGTAATTGATGAATTGCATCAGTCTTTTGTTCCTGGAAGAGATGCTTCTTTATATGATTTTATGTTAAATTCTATTGGCATTATTTATGCTTTCTTTATTTATATGATTTCCTTGGCTTATAGAAAGAATAAGTAGAAGTGAATGCATAAATGCTTATAAAGCCCTGCTCTCAGGGATTTTCATGAGAAAATTAAAAATTGCGCATGTATGCTCTGAATATTTTCCTGCTATAAGCGGAGTTGGACAGGTAGTTGAGGAATTGGCTAAAAGGCAGGCAAAAGAAGGGCACGAAGTGCATGTTTTTGCTCCTGATTGGGATAAGAAAAAGAGAATAAAAATAAAAGAAGAAATAATTGGCGGAATTTTTGTGCATAGATGTAGGCATATAGCAAGAATTGCAAATTTTGCCAGTATTTGGCCGTCTGTCTTCTTTAGAATTTTAAAAGGAAATTTTGATATCGTGCATAGCCATGTTTTTGGGCATCTGCATTTTGTGCTTGCTGCTTTTGCTTCAAAAATGAAAAAAGCAAAGCATATACATACAACCCATTGCCCATGGACAGATGCTTACAGGTCATTATTAGGAAGAATCGGAATTTTAATTAGCTATAATATTTTTTCAAGAATTGCATTGAAAATGACTGATAAAATAATTGCAATAACCCCTTGGGAAATTGATTTTATCAAAAAATATGGGGGGAAAAAAGAGCAGATAAATATATTGCCTAATGGAATGAGCAATGATTTCTTTAAAAAAATAAAGAAAAATGATTTCAAAAGGAAAAATGGGATAAAAGGAAAAATGATTTTGTTCTTTGGAAGATTAAATGTGACAAAAGGGCCTGATAAATTTGTTGATATTGCAAAGCTTGTTTTAAAGGAAAGAAATGCAAGTTTTGTTATAAGAGGGCCTGATGAGGGCATGCTTGAAATTGTGAAGAATAAAATAGGAAATGAAAAAAGAATTAAGCTGATGGAAGCGACAAGAGATAGAAAAGAAATATTGAAAATGTATCAATCTGCTGATATTTTTGTAATGCCGAGCTTCAGAGAAGGTCTTCCTTTAACTTTGTTTGAAGCAATGGCTTCTGGAATTCCAGTAGTTGCTTCTCCTGTAAATGGAATTCCGTTTGAAATGAAGGAAAAGGAGAATGGATTTCTTGTTGAGTATGAAAATAATGAAAAATTTTCACAAAGAATAAAAGAATTACTTGATAATAAGAAGCTAAGAGATAAAATGAGGAGAAATAATATAAAAAAGGCAAAGAATTACAGATGGGATGATATATGTAAAAAGACTCTGGAGATTTATGAAATAGAATAAAAATATTTGGCTAAATTTTATTTACTGATATGTGACAAAAGTTCTGATTAAGCTTTATATATAGAGGTTATAGATTTATTGATATGATATTAGAAGATGACGTCTTAAGCTTTGATAGTCCTGGCAGATTTAGGACAAGAAGAGTATTGGCAAGAGAAAAAATATCTCAAAGAAAAGGTAAGGAATCTTATTTTGATTTGACACCTATTGGCAAGGACCTAAATTTTGATTATATGACTGCCGGTAGAGTTAAAGTCGGGGCTAGTGAAATAGCTGGCAATCTTAAGGGCAGAGGGCATCTTTTCGCTAATTTAGGAGTTGGAGGAGTTTTTGTTATTAATATTGAAGGTAGAGTTTACTTGATCGGCTTAAATCAGGACAGGCCAGAATTTGGCGATTCTGTTGTTAATTTTATATCTGGATATGTACATTCAAACCATCTAGGAAAGCCAAAAAAAGCTTTGGATGAGGAAATCTCTGAAGAGCTTTTGCTTGTAACAAAAGACTGGAAATTAGTCAGATTCTCAAGATATGGATATGGACTACCAAGAACTTTTGAAAGTAAATTTGAGGATTATCGACAGAAAATAGATATTCATGATGGTATTGGATTTAAACTACCAAACTTAAAGCAGGTAGCAATAGAAGGCAAAAATTTAGAAAACGCAGGTGTATTTTTTGAGCCCGCCAGAAATGCGGCAAAAATTATTTATTTTGGAAGATTTGAACATGAGATTGACTTTAGGGGACAGGGTATTTCTATGAATAATGGAAGAGATAGATTTAATTATGATGAAAAAAGAATTGAAATAATATACAAACCTGGAAATATTTTATTATTTGCTTTGGAAAACGAAGCACTTACTGATGGAGTTTATAAGATGCTTAATGGAAACTTGACTGCTCTTAATCCTAGAGCATTAGTATTAAACGAGGCATTCAACATAGACGAGAGAGGACTAGCTAGGGGAAGTCAAATAAAATTAATGGATTATCTTAAAATGCAGAAGAGTAGCAGAGAAGCATGAAAATAAATAAAAGGAATGTTTAAAAGCAAGGCATATTTAAAATTTCAATGACAGAAGAAGACAAAACTATCTTATTGGCTGCAGACCACAATGGAGTTGAGCTGAAAAAGCACTTGACAGATTATTTAAAGAGTATGGGCTATAAATGCATTGATTTGGGCCCATTTAATGACAAGCAAAAGGTAGATTATACTGACTATGCGTTTCAACTCGGAAATATCATAAATAATGGAGACGCCAAAAGAGGAATTTTAATATGCGGGACAGGAGTTGGAATGAGCATTGCTGCAAACAGATTTCCTAATGTAAGGGCTGCTTTGATACATAATTTAGAAAGCGCTCCAAAAAGCAGGGAGCATAATGATTCAAATGTGCTTTGTTTGGGAGCATGGATTACTGCCCCTGAAATAGCGAAACAAATTCTTGATAGCTGGATTAATGCTTCATTTGAAGAGGGAAGGCATGTGAAAAGAGTTGAAAAGATTTCTGAGCATAAACCAAATAAAATTGTTTTTACAAATGGAGTTTTTGATGTTTTACATAAAGGACATATTGAACTGCTGAATTTTTCCAAAAGTTTAGGCGATAAACTAATTGTAGGAATAAATTCTGACAGAGCGACTAAAGAGCTTAAGGGAGCTACCAGACCTATTAATAATGAAGAGGACAGAAAAAAAGTCCTTGAATCAATAAAAGAAGTCGATGAAGTTGTGATTTTTGATGACACAAAAACAATTGATATTATAAGCAAAATAAAGCCCCATATTGTTGTTAAAGGAGGAGAGTGGACTGCTGAAGAAGTAAGAAAAAGAGACCAGATTCCTGACGAAATTGAAATAAAAATATGCCCACTTAAAAAAGATTATTCAACGACAAATATATTGAAAAGAGCGCATGAAAAGGGCTGGATAAAGAAAGATGAAGCTAATAATAATTAGCATATATTTCAATACCATAAATGTTTTAAAGCTATTATATAAGTGATTTTATGGAAACTTTGGATAGAATTGCAGTTCAAGAGGTATTTAATGGCTTTGTGGATAAGAGAGTTTTGGTTGTTGGAGACTCTATTTTGGACAGGCATGTTTATGGGGAGGTTATAGGAACTTCATTAGAAACCCCGACATTGAAATTGAAACATGGAAGGACAGAAATTTCATATGGCGGAGCTGCAAATGTTGTAAACAATATTCTCGGCTTGGGAGGAAGAGTTGACTTTATAACTCTTCTTGGCAATGACCAGGGCGCGGAACATTTTAGGCAATTCAAACACGAAAATCTTAGATTTCATCCTGTAATTGAACCTGGAAGGACAACAACTGTAAAAGAAAGAACATGGGCAATGAGAGGAAATACTTCTTATAAAGTATTGCAAGTTGATTATTTAGACAATAGAGATATTAGCGATAAATCTCTTAAAGAAATTAGAGATAAATTTATGCAAGCAGTTCAACAAAGTTATATTGTTCTTTTTGTTGATTATAAACATGGTATGATGACTCCTACTCTAATGAGGTATTTGCAACAGTGTTCTAGAAGAGTTGGAAAGAAGACAATTGCAACTTTCCAGCTTTCTCAAAGAGACATAAAACCAGAAGATTATGCAGGAAATTATCTTGTATGCATGAATGCAAAAGAAGCAAAAGCGATTGATCCTGCGTTCTCTCCTGACGTAGAATTTTCTGAATTGGAAAGAAAATTAAAAACACATATCTGCGTAACTCTTGGAAATAAGGGCTCTGTTTTATATTTAAATGGCAAAACATACAAGGCAGATGCAATCAAAGTTGAAGAAAAAGATTCATGCGGAGCAGGAGATTCTTTTTTAGCTGCCTTGGCTTTAGGAGATATTGAAAAACATCCTATAGAATCCTTGTATATTGCAAATGCGTGGGCTGGCTTGTTTGTGCAGCAAATAGGAACAACTGTACCAAAAAAAGAAGACTTGATTAGTATGTTCAAGAATCAACATGGATAATAA
The DNA here is from genome assembly GCA_964468255.1 of Candidatus Woesearchaeota archaeon. Classification (GTDB taxonomy): domain Archaea; phylum Nanobdellota; class Nanobdellia; order Pacearchaeales; family GW2011-AR1; genus VGKP01. The sequence continues at coordinate 57,580 of CAYXTB010000001.1, forward strand.
TTTTAGAGCAAGAGTTGTGGACGCGAATAAGGCATTATATGATAAAGGACTTGTCGCTGATAAAGTACTTACTTGGGGCAATGCAAGTGCGTATGATAAAAAAACCGGACTAGTTCATATAAAGCCATCTGGTGTTCCTTACGATTGTCTTAGTGTAGAAAAAATTGTGGCTGTTAATTTTCAAGGAAAATTTGAAGGCAAACATAAGCCTTCTGTTGACACACCTACGCATATTGAATTATATAAGGCTTTTCCTGAAATAAGCGGAATTGTGCATACTCACTCTCATTATGCAACTGTTTTTGCGCAGGTAAAAATGCCGATTCCATGCTTGGGAACAACACATGCCGACTATTTTAGAGGAAATATTCCTATCAGCCTGGAATTAAGTGAAGAAGAAATAGAAAAAAATTATGAGCAATCAATTGGAAAGAGAATAGCAGAATCGCTTAGAACTTTAAAATTAAATCCGCTAGAGATAAGAGCAATGTTGATACCGAGCCATGGAATATTTACATGGGGGAAAACAATAGAAGAAGCTTTGAAATGCGCGGTTGTTGCCGAAGAAGTTGCAAGGCTTGCTTATCATCAGATATTGCTTGAAAGAGCTTCTGGTTTTGATGTGAATACTCCAAAAGAAAAGCTTAAAAGCAAGCACTGGAAGAGAATGCAAGGAAAAAGAAGATATTACGGACAGGAGGAGAAAAAATAATGGCATATGGATTAAATATTCAAGATGTGGAAAAAAACAGAAAAAGAGCTGAATTAAAAGCAACAGATCTTGGACACTCTGCTCTTGTTGTTGATGAGCCTGAATTTGGATTAGTGAAAATGCATGCTGAAAAAGGAAAAAATGGATTATGGCATGACACAAACAGACATGGATTTTTTTATATTGAAGAAGGAAGAGTCATAGTAAGAATTAATGCAGGTGGGAAAAAATTTGAAATTCCTCTTGGAAAAGGAGAAGTGTTAAAAATGGAAAGAGGAATTAGATACAAACTTCAGGCAGAAGATGAAAGCACACTTTATGTCTTTTTAGGAAAATATGAATATCATAAACCGCAAGATGAGCTGGACTTGTCATGTTCAGATCCAGTTGTTTCTAAAACTCATGATTTTAGAGATAAATATT
>CAYXTB010000001.1:58814-66689 GCA_964468255.1 Candidatus Woesearchaeota archaeon
CCACAACAATAATGTTTAAAAGTCCTGGTTTTTTAAGAAAAATATGGCTAATGAGATAAGAAAGGCAAAATTCCTTGACAGCGCCTTACTGGATGAAATTGAGGGTGCTTTAAAACAAAATCTTGTTGCAGGAGTGACTACAAATCCAAGCTTAGTTGCCAAAGCTCCAAAAGGAGACACTAATATGCCTTTCTTGGACAGATATATTGCTCATATGAATAAAATAGCTGATGTGTGCCAGAAGTATAATCCTGAAGCTTCATTAAGTGTTGAAGTCTTTTCTTTGGATAGAGATGAGATGATAGCACAAGGCAGGGAAATAAGAGATAGAATCTCTTATCCGAATCTGGCAGTAAAAGTCCCTGTTTCATACAGAGGGCAGAATTATCTTGATGTTGTAGAAGCATTATCTGGGAAAGGAATTGCAGTAAACTGCACGTGCTGCTTTACAGCAAGCCAAATGAATGCGGCAGCAGAAAGAGGGGCGAGATATGTCTCATTATTTTATAATAGATTAATTGACCACTTTGAAAGGCCAAAAGAGCAGGGGGGAGATTATGGGCTTTCTCATGATAGTGCCGAGAAAGAGGCTCTTGGAGTTTTTTTAATGACTAGGGAATTTTTGGAATTAAGAGGCCTTAAAGCAGAAATTATCGGAGGAAGCATAAGAAGAGAAAAAGATATGTTAAACTGCTGGGAAAATGGAGCGAATTATCCTACTGCATCATATAAATTAGTATCGGCTGATTTATCTCCTTTTGAAAATCAGAAGGTTAGAGGAACAATTACTCGCTTGGAATTCGGCCTTTATCATCCTGGAACTGATGCTTCTGTAGAAGGCTTTGACAAGGATTTGAAAGAATGGATGAAATAAAATGCCTAAATCTTTAACTCTTTTAGTTGATATTGATGGAATATTATGTGGACAAATAGAAGGCGATTACAAGAATGCAATTCCTAATGAAAAAGCCATAGAAACGGTAAATAGATTATATGATGAAGGCTATAGAATTATACTTTATACGGCAAGATTTATGGGAAGAGCAAAGGGAAGCGCAAGAATAGCAAGAGAAATTGGCTATGAATTTACAAGGAAGCAACTTGAAGGTTGGGGAGTAAAATTCCATGAATTGAAAATGGGAAAACCAGCTTCAGATGTAATTATTGATGATAGAGCACTTTTCTTTGAGCCTAACTGGGATAGAATTTATGCAGAGGTAAAAAGAAAATCCGAAGATTAGTGAATATCTTGACGGGGAAAATATTATTATCTCTCACAACAATGTAATTTCATCGAACATTAGATAACTATTTCTATTAAACCATTTTATTTTTTATATTGCAATCTTGCCTTGACAGATTGAAATCATCTATTTCAAGTAAGAAGTCGGATCTTTAATGCCAGACCAATAAAAGCCTTGTTTCCTAAGCATGCAGGAAAGGCATGAGCCGCAATGCTTAAATCCAGAGACATAGCAGCTGAATGTATTTCTTAAATCAACGCCTAATCCAGAGGCTAAAAGTATTATATCTTCTTTATCTTTTTTAGTTAACGGAGCCTTAATTTTCGGCTTACTTTCCGAGGCTATTTTATTAATTTTATTCATCTCTTTTATAAACTCCTGGGTTGAGTCTGGATAGGAATCCTGGCCTTCGCATTTAAAGCCCAGAAAAATATTATATTTCTTTTTTTCTTTTTTGAACAAAGAGTCTGATAGGGAAAGAGCATAGGACAAAAAAACCAAATTGCGGGCTGGAACATACCATTTCTCGCTTTCTTTTCTTGTATCTTTTAAGTCTTTTTTTTCTAATTTTTTAATCCTGCCTTTAATATTAATTAAAGATGTTGAAAGGGCTTTCAGCTCTGGCAATTTTATTTCCATAAATTTTGCCATAATATGCTGGGAGCAAATTTTAGCACATTTTCTCTCCTGAATTAGAGATTTTTGCCCATAATTGAAGAATAAAATAATAATATTACTGTATTTTAGATACTTTTTTGCATAATTAGCTGTTGTGACACTATCTAAGCCTCCGGAACATAAAATTATTGCACTTTTCTCATTTTTTCTTGACTTTCTTAATAAGCTGGAATTTGGCATGAGAAGCAGAGATTAATAAGCTTTATAAGTTTAGTTTTTGAAGAAAAACCATGAAGAATAAACTTTGTAAAAGTTTAATAAAGCAAGGGTTTTGCCTTGGAGGCAAAACATGAAGAAAAAGGCATTAGATGTTAAAAAAGGAGATATTATTGTGATTGGAGGAGAAGAGTTAGAAGTAGATGAAATAGAGACATCTGACATAGGAAAACAAGGGACAAAAAAGATAAGAATAGTTGCCAAAAAGAAGAATGGTGAGAGGGTGGTGATAATCAGGCCTGCTGATTATCCATTTATGACAAAATAATGATAGATGTAATAATAGCCTCTTACAAAGAGCCAAAAGCAACGCTTAGAGCAACTAGGATTTTCTTAAAGCAAATTGGAAAGAAAGATAGAATAATAGTTGTTGATCCATTTCCAGAAGTGGGGAAATTTTTGAAAAAGCAAATAAAGGATAAAAGGTTTAAATTCTTTTTAGATCCGGGAGAGGGAAAGAGCTATGCATTAAATTTGCTATTCCAGAAATATAACACAGCTAATAAAGATAATATTTTTATCTTGAGTGACGGGGATGTTTATGTTTCTGATAAGGCAGTAGATGAAATAAAGAAAAAATTTGAGAATCCTGGAATTGGATGTGTAACAGGAAGGCCAGTTCCTGTGGATTCTCGAAATAATAAGTATGGATTTTGGGCGCTTGTTGCTTTTTCTGGAATTGATAAAGTGAGAAGGAAATTGGCATTAAAAGGAAAATTCTTTGAATGCTCTGGATATTTGTTTGCTATAAGAAAGGGGGTTATCACTGATTTTCCTTTGGGAACATCAGAAGACAGCATTATCCCATATTTATTCTGGAAAAAAGGATTTAAGATAGATTATGCTGGCAAGGCAGAGGTTTATGTCAAGAATCCTAAAAATTTGAGAGATTATTTAGCTCAAAAAGTCAGGAATATTAAGGCGCATGAAAATCTGAACAAAATTGCTCCTGAAATGCCTAGAACAAAATCTTTGTTAAATGAGATTAAAGAAGGAGCTTTATTTGCCCTTACTCAATTTAATAGCCTAAGGGAATTTATTTGGCTTTTGCAATTATATTTTGCCAGATTATATATTTATGCCAAAGCTTTCTTGGAGCTTAGGAAAAGGCAAAGATATATGGATGGATGGCGTGGCTCTGCTTTGACTGAAACGATGAAGACGCTGGATTAATTGTTTCTTTTTAACTCTAGCAGTTTCTTCTTTAAATCGTCCATGGACGAAACTATCGGCATAGGTGCAACTATCATCGGGCTCAAATAATCTAAGGCTTCTTCAACGCTTTCATCTGTCTTTAATCCTATGGCTGGAATGCCTTTTGCATAAGCATATCCAAGCTCCCAGGCAGTGCCAGAGCCAACATGCAGGCCATCTAATAAAGCAACTACTAAATCAATATCTTTAAATCCTTGAATAATATCTCCTTTGAATATTCTTTGGACATCTTTCATTCCGGAAGCCAAGCCTATATCTCTATGAGGAAGAAACGTTTCAAAATTGAGGGATTTACACAGCTTATCTATCTCTTCTAACATTTTTTTTTCGCTCTCCAGACCTAATTTTCCTGCTATGTAGATTTTCATGAAAATGAAATCTTCGGATTATTAATAAAGCTTTGGCTTTCTCTTTTTGAGGTATTACAATAGAATAAGCTCTTACAGCTAAATCCTCAACGATTTGCTGAGCAAATATCAGATAGTGATAATTTTTTACTTTTTCATAATTATTTAAAAATTTTATTTAGATTATTTGAAATAAATCTTTGATATTATAGTGAAAGACATTAATTTCTTACCAATTTTGTATGTCTTTCCCTTGATAGTCAAGGCGCAAATGGTAAAACTTCAGCGTCCTTGACTATAGATAAAAATTGCATTTTATATTCTTCATTATTTGCTATTTTCTAAGGCATGAGAAATATTTCCCGACGAAGAATAAAAATTTTAAAAAACTAAAAAAGCCAAGAAGGAAGAGAAAGATTTATAAACTAGAAATTATTGGAATAAAGTAATAAAGGGGACAAAGAGATGGTGAATAAAAATTTATATTTGATGTTTTCTCTCGCTGTGATAACAGCGGTTTTATTGATAACTTTTGTAAGCGCTTCTATTCAAGTCACAGATCCTGCTGCTACTGCAAACTTTTCAAATGTTACTGCTGGAAATACTCAATTTACTTTTAATGTTATCTGGACGAATGGAACTGATTTCCAACCTGCAGCTTATAATAACAATGTGTCGACCCAATTGTATAATGCGACAAGCGTGAATGCTACATTTTATCTGCAAAACGGTTCTACAAATATCATCAGGCTTGGCAATAGCTCAAGCTGCGGCAGAGTAAATGCAAGTACAGGATATTGCAATGGCACTTTTGCGCTGTCTATAACAATATCAATGGATGCAACATTCAATGTTACTGCTGAATTGATGAATGGAACAGCATTCAGCGGGGTAACTAACGCTCAAACAAAAAATTCTACTCAAAATGCTTCAAATGTAAGATATGACTCATCTCCCCCTACTGGCTTTAATGTAACTTCTGTTTATAACAACCAAAATTATTCGGATGCTAGAAATGGTACAGTTTTAATTAATCTAACTTTCTCTGATACTGGAGTAGGCTATGCTGACTTTGTGTTCTTTAATATAACAAACAGCTCTGGGGGTCAAATTACTAATGGCTCTTCTCCTGTGACAAATGCAACAAGAGAAGGAACAACTCTTCAGTATAGTGTTAGAATTAACACAACAAATCTTGCAGATGGAAAATATAATGTTACTGTATTTCTTAACGATACAGTAGGAAATAGAAATGATTCTTTATTGTTCGCTTTTGATATTAGAATTGACAACACTGATCCATCAGTAACTCATTCATGTTCTCCTACTTCAGTAGATGTTGGCGATGCTATAACTTGTAGCTGCTCAGCAACAGACGCAACTACTTTTGTTAAAAGCACAACGTCTAGTGGAACAAGTCCTTCAACTTCAACTTCGGGGACAAAGACAAATACATGCACAGCAGAAGATATTGTTTCAAATTCAATAACTTCAAGTATAACTCTTACTGTAACTGAATCTGGATTATCATCAGGAACTGGGAGCACAACTGGGGGGACTGGGGGAACTACTGCTACGACATGGACAAATACATATAGTTATGATTCAAAGGAATTAGATGAACAGCCAGCTTTGACAAGAAGCCTTGGTGGAAAGAATAGAGTTAAAGTCTTGATAGAGAGCGAAGTGCATCATGTTGGAGTAAAGTCTGTATCTGCAACATCAGCAGTTATAGAGGTTACGAGCACTCCACAAGAAGCTACTTTGAATATTGGAGATACAAAGAAGTTTGAAGTTACAAACGATACGTATTATGACCTATCAGTAACCTTAAATTCAATAACAAATAACAAAGCAGATATTACTATAACTTCTATAAAAGAAGAAATTCCTGCTCCAGCCCCAGGCCAGCAGACAACAACTGAAACTGGAGGAGCTGCAGGAGCAGGAGGCTCTAGCGTTGAGGGGTCTTCCAATTGGTGGATATGGGTTATAGTAGCAGTAGTTGTTATTGTAATAATTGCTTTCGTTGTGATGAAGAGAAAGAAGTAATAGCCTTATTTATAAGATAGTATAGCTGTGAATTAATAATATAAGTCAACGACAAAACGAGGAAAATTTAATGTCGTTGACTATATTTAGATTTTGACCATCACGATGTTATTTACAAGAAAAGATGAAATAGAGCATATGCCGTAATTGCTCTGTTTATAATAACGATTTAAGACTTATTCTTCATTATATCTTCTAAGGCAGATAAAACGTCATCAGCAGAGATGCTTTTTGTCAATTCCTCATTATACTCATTCATTCTTTCTGGAAAGAAATCCTTTTGCATCTTTGATGTAATTTTTCTCAACAAATTATAACCTTCTACTTCCTCTGGGCTTGTGCAGAAGAAAAGGCCAATTGTGGGCTTCTGCAATGCTAATGAAACATGCAGAGAAAAGCTGTCTGAGCATATCATTGCCTTGCATAAAGAAACAAGAGATAAAAATTCTCTTTTTGTGTTATTTGGATTGTTCCTAAATATTTTTATTCCTTGATTTTCCAGCTCTTTTGCTAGCTTATGATGCCAATCAAACTCATTTGGGCCTCCAAAAAGAAGAATTTCATAATCTTTTTCCTTTACCTTTCTGATAAATTCTTTTAATCTTTCTTCATTCCATACCTTAGAAGGCCATCTTGAGCTTGCCCCTAGATGGATTCCTACTAGTTTTTCATTTTTAATATTGTTATTTTCTGCAAAATTTCTTGCATATTTAATATCTTCTCCATTAAGAGTAATTATATACGGCTCCTTTTCATAAGATAATTCGGCAACCTCAAACATCATTTCCTGATATGTCTTATTATTGGTTTTTTTAAGATAATCGTCAAAGAGCGTATTTAGATAGTATTCTGCTCTTACATTGAAAGCCAAAGGATATTTATTTTCAAAATAAAAGCCGTATTTTTCCTTTGCATCAATTGACATAGCAAGATTGCATGCTTCTTCATCTATATCAAAATTGTAAAGGATGTCAAATGACTGCCTTTCTTCATAAGGCAAGGAGATGACTTTAGTTATGCCTGAATTTCCTCTTAAAAGCTCAATGATATCGCCTTTTGCAACCCAAGTTATTTCTGAATTAGGATATTTATCTTTAATAGCCTTGACTATTGGCAAAGTCCTTAAAACATCTCCGTCGGCTCCAAGCTTTATAATGCATATTTTCATGTTATTAGATTTCAGAGCCTCTTTTTAAGCTTTCTGTATTTTATTATTTAAATTAAAGTAGGAAATAAAAACAATTAAAAGCTCTTTTTTCTTTAATTAAGAATGGAAATATTTGAAAAAAGGAAGGAAAAGGTAAAAGAGTGGTTCAAAAATAAGGAAAATTTATTGCTATTTCTTATACTGCTGTTTGCCCTTGGAATCAGATTATATTATTTCTTTATGACTAAAATGCAGCCGCTTTGGTGGGATGAGGCTGCTTATGGCTCGTTAGCGAAGAATTTTGCCTATCATTTATGGAATAATACCTCGCTTATAGACAGAGAAAGCACAATAAGGCCTCTTCTTTTCCCATTACTATGGAGTTTTCTTTTAAGAATTAATTTTGGAGAATCCGCTGTAAGATTTATATTGATTGTTATTCCTTCTGTGTTGAGCGTTTTATTCGTTTATTTGATTGGAAAAGAGCTTTATGGGAAAGCAGTTGGCTTTATCTCGTCATTTATATTTTCTGTCTTGTGGATACATCTATTTTACACTGATAGGCTTTTAACTGATGTGCCTACTACATTTTTCGTATTTGCAAGCATTTATTTCTTCATAAAATCTGTAAATACTGAATTTAAACCAAAAATCTTTGCTTTATCTCTTGCCCTTCTTTCCATAGGAACAATGATAAGATATCCAAGCGGGCTTGTTTTCTTTGCATACCTTTTATTTCTAATATTTACTAGAAAATTTAATCTAATAAAGAATAAGAAATTCTTGCTATATGGAATTATAGGGCTTTTGCCCATTCTTTTGTTTTTTGTAATTAATTATTTTACATTTGGAAATATATTTCCAGCCCTATTTGCAGATGATTACTTAAATCCTGTGCAGTCTGGAGGAGAAACAGCCCCTTTTGCCTTATCATTCCTTAAGTATATAGCTATTTATTTGAATGTTGAAGGATATA
>CAYXTB010000001.1:66789-69469 GCA_964468255.1 Candidatus Woesearchaeota archaeon
ATTTGAATGTTGAAGGATATATAAAAAATGTATTTTTCATATTTTTTATTCTTGGATTGGGAATAATGCTTTTTGAAAGTGTTTTAGGATATGACCAAATCCATAAAAGCCAGAAACTTCAGAGCTATTTATTGTCAATTCTTGTTTTAGCTATTATATGCGCATTTTTTGTCTTTTATCTAAGAGGCGGGGAAGACAGATATCTTCTTGCGGCAAGCGCATCAATTATATGCATGACTGGACTTGGCCTTAATTATCTTTATAACTTTATAAAGAAATATAATAAAGCATTTGCAGTCATAATAATTTTAGCTTTGCTTGGATGGGGGACTTATACGCAGGTAAATTTCGCTGATGAATTAATAAAAAGCAAGAAAGAAAGCTTCCTGCAGATGAGGCAGGGATTTGAGTGGATAAGAGACAACACTCCAAAAGAGAGCATTATTTTAGGGCAGGGAATTGAAGCTTATGCTATTTATTATGCTGAAAGGCAGTATGAAAGGCTTTCACCTAATATAACTAATGTAAATGAAATAAATGCTGATTATTTAGTTGATCATGCATTTACAGAAAGGGCTGGCTATATGGATGAATATATACAGAAAAATCAGGATAAATGGAAGCCGATACAGGTCTTTTTCATTGACAAGCAGCAAAAACAGCCAATTTTCATCGTTTACGAGAAAGCAGATAATTTACCAACGATAAATTAGATTTTTACTTCATAATAAACTGAGCACAAAGCAGATAATCTCTAATATGCTAATGTTATTGTTTTAAGAGATAATAATTTTTCTGATGATTCGTAATTTAATACTGGTAGCCAGTTAAAGAGAGAATTTTCTGCCAGAAGCCTTAACAAAAATAAATGAAAATATATAATTCAAGGTAATAAGAAAAAGCATAATGGGATGAACAAACCAAAACTCTTTTCTTTCCTTGAAGAAGAATTTGAGAGATGTGAAAAGTGCGGGTAAAAACATTAAATTGAAAAGAACAGATTTTATAAATTTCGTGTTCTGCTTTATTGTATTTCTCCTTAGATTGAACCAGTTAAAACTTCTCGTTTCCTTATTATTGCTTATATATATTCTGACATAAAATCCTTTTTTCTTAAGGAAACTTGAAAGAGTGTTTGAGGAATTATGATAAATCTTGATATCTTTTGTGACTGCTATTTTATATTTTTTTCCTGAAATAGCCATTCTATAAGCATTGTCAATGTCTTGCGTATATCCCTGATTTTCAAAGAAAATATCTTTCCAAATAAGAAAGCCGTTATCTCCAAAATAGTAGAAGTCTTTTTTGTTTACTTCGTAAATGTGGAATCCCTTTGGATTATAAGCAAAATTTTTAGTATTAAAGATAACTTGCGCATTCAAAGAATAAGGTATAGCAAATGGGTCTTCTATGCCTATCGCACCGAAATACTTGTCAATGACTGAACCAGATTCGGGAATAATTGTGGCTGACTGAACTGCTGCAATATCCTCATTTTCTATTAATATCTTAACCATATTTTCCAGCCAATCTTTTTGTATTAATAGATTATCAGGATCTATCATGAGAATCATATCTCCTGTTGCTCTTCTAGATGCTAAATCGGCACCCATTCCTCTGCCAAGCTTATACTTTCTTGGATTATGGAAAAGAGTAATAGAATTTTTGTATTTATTTCTGTATTTTTCTATTATTTCTAAAGTCCCGTCTGTACTGCCGGAATCTGGAATAATTATCTCTATTCTTTCATTCGGATAGGTTTGAGAGAAAAGAAGCTCAAAACACTTGTCTAAAGTTCTTGCGGAGTTATTTGTAATCAAAAGTATGCTTATTTTTGGCAGTTTTTTCATTTTATTTTCCACATTCAACCTCCATCACCGAGCCAAGCTTTAAATAAGTAACTATCAGGCTGATTGGAGCGAATAAGAACTTTGATAAAGATGAGAATAAAAAGCCAGGATTTTTTCTTCTTTTTTTGTCATAAAGATTGAATTTTATTGAGCCGTCAAGCATGTAAGGTACATCATAAGTTCTTATCTTATTTACTTTAAAGCCTAACTTTTTAAGATAGAATGAGATATTCCGGGGATTATATAAATAGAGATGCCTTGGCAAGTCATAGCCATACCAATTTTCCTTGAAAATCCTTTTCCATAAGCTATCTGTGTTTGGAACTGTTATTATTAATTTTCCATCTTTTTTAAGCCATTTGAAACATTTTTTTAGGACAATTTCTTGATCTGGGACATGTTCAAGAACCTCTTTCATTACAATATAGTCAAAATAATCTGCTGGAAATTTTGCTTCCTTTACTGACTTTCTTTGTATTCCTAAATATTTTTCTTTATCTGTTAAAGTATTACCATAAGGCTCAAGCCCACTGGTTAAGAAGCCATAACTCTTATAAATTTCAAGAGAAGAGCCTGAACCAGGACCAATTTCAAGAAGTCTATTCCCTTTCTGTTTATCTGAAAGATAATATGTATATAACATTGAATTAAATGGGTGGAAAAGAAAAGTAAAGAGAAAATTTCTTTTTGAATGATAATATGCTGATATTTTATGATAAATCAATGCTAAAGGGCTTTTTTTATTGAAGGAGTAATAACTGGAAGGATAGTATTTTGCCAGCTCTTTCTCGTTCAAAATAGGGCTTGTTAATTCTAAAAAACAAGTGCCA
>CAYXTB010000002.1:0-42539 GCA_964468255.1 Candidatus Woesearchaeota archaeon
CAATGGCTGAATTAAGAAGAGTCGCTTCTTTCCTTAATTTGCCTTCTGTTGTAAGAGATGAAGCATCTAGAGTCTATAATTTTGTCTTGCAAAGAGGTCTTGTTCGCGGAAGGTCAATGGAATCAGTAATTGCTGCTTGTATTTATGCTGCTTGCCGTTCATATAACATTCCTAGAACTTTGGATGAAATAGCAGCTGCTTCTGATGTAGAAAGAAAGGAAATTGGCAGGACCTATAGATTTATTGTCAGAAAATTAAAAATTAGAGTTACTCCAAGCTCTCCAAAAGATTACATTTCAAGATTTGCATCCATTCTTCATTTATCCCCGAAGGCGCAAAATGAAGCCCTCAAAATTTTAAAGAAAGCTGATATTTCTGAACTAACATCGGGAAGGGGTCCTGCAGGAGTTGCAGCAGCAGCCCTTTATGTTGCAGCTTTAATAAATGATGAAAAGAAAACGCAAAGAGAAGTTGCTGATGTCGCTGGAATAACAGAAGTCACAATAAGAAATAGGTATAAAGAATTAATAGAAAGATTAAAGCTGGAAGACAAATTAAAAGCCAAAGTTGCAGCAGCGGAAAAGGCCGCGGCTAAATAGCTTTTTCAGAAATGTTAATTATCTCATACACTGATAACTCTTCATCAACTCATTGCCTATTTAAAAGATAAATATTTATATGCTGATTATGCCTCATCCCCGCGTGCGGGGATGCCGGAGTGGTCAAACGGGTCTGGCTTAGGACCAGATGGCTCAGTGCCTTCAGAGGTTCGAATCCTCTTCCCCGCACTTCATTATTTCGCGGATTCATATTTTACAGCAGAATAGATGTAAGGATATTCTACATAAGCATTGCGCAAGCGCTTGTATAAATCATCCCCAAGAATCTTATATTGTTCTGCATAAATTATTATTCTTCCGCGTTCTATGCGCCCGATGCTTTCTTTTATTTCTGTTGTGCCCTGCTCTGCGCTAACAGAAATGGTCTGCGCATAAACAATTTCTAAACTTTTTATATAAAGGCCGGCGTTTTCTTTACCAAAATTAATATATCTTTCATTGATTACATCAAAAATTCTCTTTCCATAAATAGTGTCGGTTTCGTCTATTCTAAAATCAGGAGTAAGAGCCTCTTTTCCAGTTCCAGAAGGATAAATAGCAAGTTTGCTTATTTTTGCATCATTAAAGAAGAGGTATAAAGATCTTCCTATAAATTTAGTTGCCTCAATTTCATTTAATTGTAAAGTGCCACTATTTATATTTCCTTGTATATTTCCTATGATTGCATTTGCCGGACCAGCGTTATCGTATTTTATTTGACTGCCGTCCAAGAAAATATCTAATGTTTTGCTATTTTTTTCTTCGTAAATATGAATAGTAGCAGAATCAACAACGTTTCCTTCTACAATTCTAAATAAATAACCAACTCCTGTTTCAAGAAATGAGGCAGTTTGTCCTTTTAGATAAATATTTTCATTTTCGATTGTTGCTCCGTCAAGGGCAGCGTATTCTTTAGGCAAAACACTGACAAACTTTCCACTGGCATCTCTTTGGGAAGAAGCATAATCAATTTTCACACTGCCTTGAAATACATCTCCTGTTAATGTTCCTATCTTATCATCTGGATTGAGTGTATCCAAGCGATAAATTGCCCCCCCATTTCTATCAACATAGATTCCAACAAGTCTTTTATTTTTCAAATCGTAAAAGTAATAATTTGACTTGTCTATGGTTGGAATAAGCAAATATAGTGTTTCACTTGCTATTGCAGGAGTTTGAGAAGGCTGCGTTCCTGTCGCAGGTTGTGGAGAGGTGATAGTTACACTAACCTTAGAAGTTTCTACAATTCTATTGCTTAATATCTGCTTTCCTTGTTCTTCATCTACAAGCGGTGCAGATAATTCTTGCAGGATACTAGCAATCTCACTATCCCTAGTACCAACAGAAGAAAGCGATGATGTATCACTTACAACTTTCCAGTTTTGCTTATCCAGAGACCATTGCCATTCTTGGAGAATTGGGCTATAGCTCAGATAAAGACCGCTGTTGTCAGATAATTTAATCGTATATACATCTTGAACAGTTGTAGTAGTCACTCTTGGAGGCTGCTGAGATGCCGTTCCCTGGGCAGAAGCTGAAACCCCTGAGCCTTGGTCTCGTGCTAATTGCAAATAGCCTCTTGCTACTTTTTCATAAATCTGTGCTTTTATAACAAGCAATCTGGCTTTATGATGGTTGTAGAACAATTTTTCAAAAATAGCGTCAGCTTTCTTGAAGAGCGAACTAGCCCCCTCTAGTCCTGTCCCTCCGCTAATAATTTCTTGTAAAGACTCAGCTCCATCAAGCCTATTTTTATCTTTTTCTAATTCCTTCAGCTTTGCAGCAGCATCCCCTTCTGTTAAAATTATCCCTGTCCTTTCCAAAGTTTCTCTTTGCGTCTTCTCCAATTCATTTAATGTTTTATTCTTTAATCCAACATTTGAGTCACTTATGGCTTTATCAACACTTTTCAAATCAAGCCAGCACCTCAATTTTTGGTCTCCACAATAGCCATTATCAGCATATCTGCTCGGCTCTGTGCTTCCTCCAGGATTCTGGCTTGCGCAAATTCTTACAATCCCTCTCTGATAATCCTGCGGAAATAAGCCCTGCTCAACAGCTGCTTGTGGATTTGGCAACTCAGCAGCCACTCCTAACAAGCTCGGACTCCCGCTAACACATTCCCTCTCTGTTGTAATATCTTTTCTGGTCAATTCATCCTTAGCAAACTGGTCTCTTAAATAATTAACAGCAAATGAAGTTGAAACCTGCCCAAACCCGCATTTCTCTTCTCCATTAATATCAACACATAATTCCTTGTATCCTTCTGGAGCTGTGAAATCTCTGGTCTCATCAGCATACTGTCCTCTTCCTAAAAATCCAGATGCTATCTGTATTATTGGCGCAGATGAATAATAAGCAGAGCTTGGCGGATTCTTCAGATAAACTCTAAAGTAAATTCCTGAATCTCTTCCAGCATAGAGGTGATAAAATACTTTATATTGCGCAGTTGCAGGAACTGTAACATCACTGTATTTTTCAGAACTAAACGAAGCGGTGAATTGAGGCGGGCTGTCAGGCTCTAACAAAGTTTCAAATGTTCCAGGAGCTTTAGAAGATATAAATGCCTTGCAGAACTCCCCTCCTGCCTCATCTATGCTTCTAAGCCTGAAAGCATTTAATGAATTCACAGCATAACTATCTTTGAAATAATTAATTGAATTCTGCATATTGTTCCAAGCTCCCATAATCGTTAAATATTCTCCTCCTCCTCTTGCTCCCTGCCCTCCTCCATAAGCAAATTCAACTAATTTAGGAATTACAACTTTAGCCAGCGGGGCAATTTGTCTCCAGAAAAATTCACATGTATAAACTGATGTTATGACATCACAAATTCCAACTGTTCTGCCGCTCTTCAAATTCTCTTGTAAGCAATCCCTATTTGCTTTTAATATTGAAACATAATTATCAACTCCTGCTTGTATTCCTGATAAGCAGACAGGAATGATAATTCCTTCTCTAATATTTGGCAGGCATAATAAGGTGCTTCCGATAATCCCAGTCTGGATAACATTTGAAACTGGATATTCTCCTCCTAAATTACATCTTGTTGCAGGGCATATCACAGGATCACAGACATTAAATAATTTTTTGCAGTCTTCAGGAGACATAAAGTTTTGGCATTCAACATTCGCAAATTGAGTCGCAGGCTCTCCAACTGACAAATCAACTCCATTAATATTAATAAATTTATTTCCTTTCTTTCTATTGGCATCAAAAAGCGCAGCCCTTGATTTTCCTATTAATTCTCTAGATTTCTCGCTGCTCAATCCAAGTATTCTCTGATCAGTTGAAATTCTTTCTAATACTCCCTGGCAATCATCTCCTATTTCATCAATCCTATCATTCACTCCTACATTGCATATCTTCCAACTCTTAGGCACTCCAGAAGCATCATAAGCAGCTATTTGATTTCCAATTCCTAAGCTTGAATCAACTTTTGCATACCACCCATTTATTGTATCAAAGGGTACAATTGCGGCAAACCCTTTATCAGGCCCAGTCTCAAAATATCTTACTTTCAAATCTTCATTTCCAATTCTATTAATGTAAAGCTTCTCCCCAGGATCTTCTATTTCTTTAAATTGATACTCTGCCCTCAATTGCACAATATTTCTTGTATTCTCAACACTATTCACTTTTGGATTCTTCAATTCAATAGTTCCATCCTCTTTCTTTTCAAATTCATAAATCCCTCTTGGATCCAAAGTATTCCCAACTTTAGTTCCTAAAGCAATAAGCTGTTTCGCCTCTGGTTTTTTAATGCCATTAACGTTAACTTCTTTCACACCTGTAAATAACGCTGCAGATGAAACATTACTTGGCAAAGCCAAATCACTTGGAACAATAATTGGCTCGCCATTTAATTTATAATTTCCAGGGCTTCCGGAAAAGTCAGTAATTGATGCCCTCAATGGCCTTGCTTTAGTCATGCCAGCCTCTCCAAGAGTCATTTTATATTTTTCTCTTGCAACAGCACTCGCCTTTTCTTTCTCTTCATAAATTCTTTTATTGGATTCTAAGCGATTATTCAAATCCTTTAAGCTTTGCTCTGCAACTCCTAATTCTTGCTTCTTCAAGAGCCCTTGATAATGCAACTCTCTTAAATCAGCATACCTGTAAGGAGCATTCCCTTTATCATCAGGCAAAGGCAGACCTTTAATAATAGCACATGTCTCAGCATCTAATTCATTTCTATCGCACATACCCTGTAACTTGACAAGATAATCTTTTTCCGCCTTAATAGTATCAACACTCTTCCCGCTTAATAAAGCGCTTCCTGTACTTATCCCAGGCTGGCTTTCAATTGCCTGCAATTCCTTATTGACATTATTCAAAGCCTCTTTTCTCTGGTTGACTTCTTTATTAATTTCATTTGCCTTATCATTGAAACATTCTGTCATAGTCTTATATTTCCCATTAGAAATGAAATTCTTACACTTCTTGTTCCATCCATAATCTCCAGACATTGTATGCTCTCTTGCCAAAGCACTCCCGTCAATTCCTCCCAAAAAGCTCTTTATAGTTAATACGCCTGCAGTCGCAAAGCATGCTCCCTTCAATCCAGAAACAGCTTTCCCTAAATTCTTAGAAATTCCGTCCCATTTCTCAATGCTCTTATTTAAATTATCAATTTTTTCCTTTGTTTTCTCAGGAGAAAGTTGGATTGCTCTTTTTTCAATTCCGATTTTTACACTTACATTTGTTTCTGTATCTGTCCCCTGCACTTTAGGAGTTAATCTGATTTTTGCATATTTTCCTACATTCACCTCTCTTAATACTAGCGATTTCCCACATATATTTATCGGCCTGTCTAAATGAACAATTGTTCCTACGAACCTCCCAAACTCAGAAGTCAATAAACTGCCGAGAACATTGAAATACTCTTTATTAAGCTCCTCTCGTGTCAGTGGTCTAATGCCATCGCTAGAAACAGCAGAGCACCTATAAATTATCCTGACATTTTCCGCATCTCTTAGCTGCTGAAGCTTGAAATATGCCTGGCTATTGTCACCTCCTGTAAAGAAATGCTCTTCTTCACTAGCAACATTAACTCTTCTTCCATCTAATTCAAAAGTTGCAGAAGCTTTCTCTATTTTGGGACTGCTTAAACTAACTAATCTTATAGTTCTGTATCTTCCATCAACTAAAATACTTTCTCCAGCTCCAGAATGGTCAACTTTAAACAAATCATCTATGTCCTGCTTATATTGCGAAACAAAAATTGAATCAGGATATATCTCAACAAATTTTTGCATTAATCTGACTTGAGTTTCCTGTTTTTTATAATCCTTGGCAAGATTAATAGATCCAATCAATGCCTTCTCTCCCAAACTCTCAGTCCCAATGATTTGATTTTCCTTTTCTCTCGGATATTCATCAACAACTTTTTCAAACGCCATTATTGTTTCATTAAAATACCTTTCAGTTTCTTCATCATATTTCTTTTCAAGCAGAACTTTTTTCCTCTCACATTTTATTGTCAATTCATTCGTAAGATTTCGCAAAAAGCCAGTCCTGTCATTCTTAATGACTTCATCGCTATAGAGCGTTCCAGAGCCCAATGCAATTCCCCCAATATTAATTCCAGAAATCTTCTCCCTGTAATACAAATTCCAGGCATTGCTTGTCTGTGCTGCTCTTCTTATAGAATAAAATCCTGGTCCTTGACTTATATCAAAAGGCACTTCGCTCCCAGAAAGCTCCACTTCGCAAGTTTCTATATTTTTATTAACTTCTGTATCAGAAGTCTTCAAAAGCCCTATTATCAAGCCAGCACTTTTCTGTTCATCAATAATCTTGCTTACTTCAGAAGTCACTAAGCTAGATTTAGCAGCCAAACTTAAGCTAAATTCAGGAGTTGAAGGGCATTTTATCCTAACAATTCCGGTATTATCCAAAGTATTTACAGAAATCGTTCTTACTGTACATTTTCCGTTTATAATTGAAGAACCTTCATAAACGTCTAAAACATCAGCTCCTTTTCCATCTGAAATTTCAAGTCTTGCTTTTTTCTGCGCAGCTTCAAATCCATCATAAGATGCCTGAAGTCCTGCTCTGCAATAAGTCCCTGGAAGGTATATTGGCTCTGACAATTTGCCTCTTTCAATCCTTGAAGTTGTAATCTTTCTGTCTCCTTGATAAATGCCAACAATAGCAACATTCGCATCAGCCTCTTCAAGCCTCACAAAATATCTTCCCCACCAAAAACTTTGTCTGTTCTTTTCATTATTCCAGTCCTGCTCGCTCTGCTCTGTCAAGTAAAATTCAGCCCTGCCAATTCCCAAAGCATTTCCAGAATCATAATCAACGTGCGCCTGCAAAGTTAAATTGACAAAATCCGGCAGTTCCTTTTCAACCGGATTCCTCTTTAGAAAAACTGCAACATAACCAATATTATTTATTAGAGGGCTTCCAAGCAAAATATCATTAGTCCTTAATGCGGCTTTTGCAGGATGAAAGCCTGCTCCAGCAACTTCTTTAGGATAATTTCCCCTAAACCTTATATTCTTTATTTCTTCTATACTTATCAAAGGATTTAACTTCAATGCATCAATCTGGCAAAATACCGGAACATTCTGCTCAGCTAATAAATCGCTTCTTACAACTCCCGGCGTGCATCCGCCAGGAGCGACTTGTAAAACTAAATCCTGCCTTGCTTCGCATGCTTCCTGAGAATCCACAATAGGCCAATAATTCTTAATATCATTTGAAGAATAATAAGTCTGAAAACCTGGCTGATAGTTATATTGAGTAATTCCAGAACTTCCTAGACCGCTATAGCTCGTTGCTCCCTCAACCAAATGCCCTTCTACAACTATCAAAACAGCTACAATTAGCATGAAAGTTGCGATAACTAATCCTCTGCTAACTCCATTATCTATTCTTATTCTTTTGTTCTTACTATCCTCTTTCACCCCATCAACTATCTTCCTATTTTCTTTAATTATTTTGTTCATATTTATCATATTATCACCCAAATTCTATATCAATTCCTGATTCTTCAAAGGCTGCGAAATTATTCTGCAACTGTTCAATGGAAGTAGGATTAGGTAAAGCATTCACTTTTATCTTCATTTTCCCTTTAGCCAACTCATCTTCAATCAGATAAATTTCTGTCTTCCCTCCTCCAATCAATGCATTTTCTATTGCAGTCTCCGAAATAGTTATATCAACACATTCTTCCCTAGTCCCTCCAAACAAGCCTGCAATTCCACTCTCTGACACTTCTGTACACTGCCTCTTTGTACTTCCAGGAATTTTTAACGAAGAATTCCCATATACATAAACGCTTACATTATAAAAGCCTTCACTTAATTTTATATTTCTAACCTCGGGAAGCACAGCACTTTTTATCTTTTCTCCGGAAAATGAAACAATCGCGTTTCCTTGCAATAGCTTCCCAGCAATCTCTACTTCAATCTCGCTTTCATATTCTCTGTCAAGAACTATATCTGCTCTGCTCTGCTCATTTGTTGAAAGCAATTCTTTTTTCTCAGAATAACCTTCTGCCTGAACATTAATATATCCATTAACACAGGCCGGTGCTTTCCCTCTAAACACTCCATTTTCAGTTTCTCCCAACCTACACCTTTCATTAAAGCACTCGTAACTAATATTAGCATTAATCTTGTTTAGACTAGTATCGTAAACATTAACTTCCAAATTCTGCGTCTTGGAATTGCACAGCCCAATCTCCTCAGTTTCATTAAACTCTGAAAATATTGCACGTCTAGGTAGATTCTTATCAATTATAACTGCAACAGGAAATTGGAAAATTTCATCTCCCTCATATACCTGAATTAAAACAGGAAAGCTTAAGTCATAAACAAAATGATAAGGTGCATAGCAAAATCCTAAAATTCCCAGGCCTTCCTGATTGCCAATAGTATTTGCAATCATCAATTCATCATCTGCTCCAGCAATTTCAATCTTCGTCGGCCAGTCTTTTGAATAAATTAAATTCACATTTTCATCAATTCTTTGTTTAACAACAAAATACTCTCTCTCCTGATTATTAAGTTCATAATAATTTCCATCAAATTTAATTGTCCCGATATTATTTTCCAGCCCATTTTTAATATCATTTACAACATCCCGAGTTTTCCATATTTTAGGACTGCATTGTATTTCAACTCCATCAACGGGTGCATAAAGCCTTAAAACATCGACAGCATAATCTTCCAAAAATGCTTTATTCTTCTGATTTTCATAAATCTGCTGGGCAGTTTCATAAAGCTTACCGAGCTTGCTTGCTATTTCTACCTTATGCTCTGCTTTCCTTGCACTGCTGTTCTCTCTTGAAACAACCATCTCTGAATTCACACTTGCACTAATTGAATTTTTAAGAATCTCAACATCCACTTCTAGCTCTCCATTCTCTATTGAAAATCCCTGAGCATAAAACGGCTCAAAATCACAATCTCTTATTCTATCTCTTATATACAAAGACATCTCCTCTTCCATATCAGACTTTCCAGGAGCCTGTTCCTTAATTAATCCATTTCCAGAAACATAATACCAATAAGGTATTGGAAATCCTAAGAAGTTCAACTGGGAGGAAAAAGGAGCATACTCGCTTCCAGGCTCATACTCTGGGATATAAATTCTTCCCCCCTGACTTTCAGCTAAATCAATTCCTGACTGAGCTGCATCCTGTATGCAAGAATCATAAAATTTATACACAGAAACAAATTCTGTTTGAATTCCTTGTATGCCAAGTCTATCTCCATATACAAAATAAACCACTATCCCAAGAACAATCACCACTGCAACTATTATCATAATTGCCAATTGCCCTTTTTTCCAATAGACTATCATTTCTTGCCTCCCTTATTTTTCACTTTTTCCCTTATCAGCTCAATAATCTCGCTATTAATATCCTTATCAATTATTTCTTTAAACTTCTCCCACAATTCCTCATTTTCAATAATAAGCAGATATTTCTTCATAATCGCCTCTTTAGCCTCTTTTCCACCTCTCTTCAAATCTTTTTTAGTATAAAAATCTTTCTTATTTAATAAGTTACTTACTAACTTAGTTACTAAGCAAATGGCCTTACGCAGAATTGAACTGCGGACTCCTCCACGTCAAAGAGGCGTTTTGCCACTGAACTATAAGGCCATGCAAAATCAACAAACAAAAGCTTTTTAATCATTTCCACTTTACAATAACCAAGCCTCCATAGCTCAGTCGGTTAGAGCGACGCACTTGTAATGCGTAGGTCGAGGGTTCGATTCCCTCTGGAGGCTTATTATCTTTTATTACAACAATCTTAATAAACTCATTTTATAGCTTGATAATATGACAACGGCCGCCCTAAGTAACATAGGTTCCCAAGTAACACAGGTTCAGCAATTAGAAAGGATAGTTATTGATATACCAACAACTTTTTTTGAAGTAAAGTTACCAGAAGATGATGTTGAAGCACGAAAAAAAGCTCTAAATAAATATAACGGGCAAGTAATTCTTTTATCTACTGAATGGTCTGGGGCCCCATTAAATATGGGGCAGGTAAGAATTGATCCTCAAGATCAGCAATGCTACTATTTCAGAGAAATAGATGGACTTAATGGCAAATTAGAAGAAAAAAGATTATGGTATAACGACTTAAAAATGCTTTACTATGGTCATCCCATATCTTCAATAAGTATAGAATTCACCTTAAAACCTTTTACGCCCCACGCCTAATTCTCATCGACAAACTGCGCCTTTCCGCCAGAAACCAAAATCTCAGAAACTTGAGAATCCAGATTTGCCAACTCTCCTGTCTTAAAGGGCCCCATAACTTTCCCATTTAAATCGACAAACTGCTCAATATTGTCGCTAAATAAAATCATCTTATTCCTTTCCTTCTCTCCCCTTGTGCCATTCATTAGTTTCG
Source organism: Candidatus Woesearchaeota archaeon (assembly GCA_964468255.1). Taxonomy (GTDB): domain Archaea; phylum Nanobdellota; class Nanobdellia; order Pacearchaeales; family GW2011-AR1; genus VGKP01. The sequence continues at coordinate 10,483 of CAYXTB010000002.1, forward strand.
CCAGCTCTTTATCTCCTTCCTCAAATGCTTTGACAAATTTGTCAAAAACCTCTCTTTCAAATAAAAGCATATTATCATAATCTCTCTTCATAATTCCAGTTTCAGCAGCAACAAAAACCAAATTCAATATCTTTTTCTTTCTCCTTAAAATCAATTCCTTGAAAATAGCAATAGAATTTTCAAATTGCTTCTTAGCTTTTAAAACAGAATCCTGAAACATATCGCTCTCCTGCATAGCCTGTTCTTTTCTATCGCTCAAATATTCTCTAACTTCCTCCAAAAAGCCTTTAGGCAGCTGCTGCAGTGCCTCATTATACTTCTCTTTCCTTAATATTTCATATAAATCATTATAGCTCATCATTTTCCCTTTTACCCCGTTTTCTTATTAATATCTTTAATTCAAGGCTTTATAAAAATACTTATACTCTTCTTAGTGAATACTCTGCCCTGTTTATCCAAAATAAAAAATAATAATATAATAATCAGCTAATCGATATGGCTATTATTTATATACTAAAAAATCTCCTTATAATCGACTAAAAATAAAAAAGAGAAAAACAAACTATGAAAAAAAACTTTAAAGTTTACATCTTTCGTCACGGAGAAACTACATACAACCGAGATAAGAAATTTACCGGTTTTCATAATCCTCCACTTACTAAATTAGGCATAAAGCAAGCAAGAACAATAGCAAGAAAATTAAAAAACAAGCAATTTCAAATCGCTTTTTATACAAGATTAAAACGCTCAAAACAAACTCTGAAAGAAGTCCTAAAGCATCATCCTGAATGCAAAAAGCTAATGGAAGATGATAGAATGACAGAGAGAAATTACGGGCTTCTTAACGGCAAGACTCATGAAGAATTCATAGAAAAATACGGCTTGGAAGAGTACAATAAAGTTCACAGAGGCTTCTATATACGTCCTAGAAAAGGAGAAAGCTTTGCAGATGTTGAAAAGCGCGTCCAGAGTTTTATAAAGGATTTAAAAAAACTTATGAAAAAAAAGAAATGCGATGTGGCCATTTCAGCTCATGGAAATTCAATCAGACTTTTCAGGAAAATAATGGAAAAATCATCAATAAAAAAAACATGCTCATGGTTCATTCCATATGATAAAGTCTTTGTTTATAAAATAAAGGTTTAACTCCTCACATTAACCACATCTTTATAAATCTCTTCTCTTTCCAAGATTTATGTTTGACTTCCTGAAGAAAAAAATATCTGGCTGGCTCAAAAAGCCATCCAGTAGTAAAAGGCAAAAAACAACAAAAATAAAGAAAAAACCTAGCAAGAGCAAGGCTAATAAAAAGGAAAAAATAGAAGAAAGGACATTAACAAAAGCAGAAAAGCAATCAGAAAAAGAAGTAAAGCAAATTCTAGAAGAAGCCGAAACACCTATTCAAAAGCAAATAGGAACCGAAATATTATCAGATGAAGAGATAACCAAAGAAGAAGGAAAAGGCAACTTCTTCACTCGCCTTTTTAAGAAAATTACAACATCAAAATTAAATCAAGAGCAGTTTGACGACGCATTCCAAGACTTGGAAATCACTCTATTAGAAAATAATGTTGCATTAGAAGCAGTAGATAAAATTAAGTCTTCCTTATCAAATAAATTAGTTGGTCAGCAAATGAAAAAAACAGAAGCAGAAGCCAGGATTTTGTTAGCTCTAAAAGACGCTATCCTGTCAGTTTTGGTAGAATCGCCTGATTTAATTGGGCAAATCAAATTAAAAGGAGAAAAAGAACCTTTTGTCATAATCTTTTTCGGAATAAACGGAACAGGAAAAACAACATCAATTGCAAAATTATCTTATTTACTAAAAAAACAAGGCATTTCCAGCGTATTAGCAGCAGGAGACACTTTCAGAGCAGCATCGATAGAGCAATTAAGGACTCATGCTGAAAAAATAAAAGTGACAGTAGTTTCCCAACAATATGGCTCTGATCCTGCAGCAGTTGCCTATGATGCAATTGCCTACGCAAAAAAACATAATATAAAAGTTGTTTTGATAGACACTGCAGGAAGAATGTACACTAAAGTTAATTTAATGAAAGAGATGGAAAAAATAATCCGCGTCAGCAAGCCGGACTTAAAATTATTTGTCGGGGAGAGCATAACAGGGAATGATGTTATAGAGCAGGCAAAAACATTCAACGACGCAATTGGCATTGACGGCATTATCTTGACAAAAACAGATGTGGACGAAAAAGCCGGTGCAATTCTCTCTGTCTCGCATATAACTGGAAAGCCAATTTATTTCTTAGGCACAGGCCAATCATATGAAGATTTAATGCCCTTTACTAAAAAAGCTGTCCTAAAAAACTTAGGATTGGAATAATTCTCACTTAATTGTGCCTTTTAGATAAGGCAAATATATTTCAATATAAAAAACAATTTCTCTTTTAAATTGTGTATTTAGAGATATGCCAGTAAAACTGGGCTTCTTCTTTTTAATAATAACTTAACGCTACATATCTAATAAATTAACCTGTTTACGATCATTAAATTAAAAACTCAAAAGAGCCCCATAATACCCTATCAAAATTCCTAACAGCCCAGCCAATATGCCAAGTAAAATTCTCTTCCAGTCTTTATTCAAATAATAACTGCTTCCAACTGATCCTAAACCAGCTAAAACCGCAAACCCTGTAAATAAATTATCTTCATAAAACAAGCTCGTAAAAAATGCTAATACAATTGCCCTCGCGACATAACCATCATACTTTCTTATAACAAAAGCCAAAATAATAAGCACAAAACCTGCAATTATCACTTGATCAAAAAAAGGTCTATAAGGCCCTATTAATGCCCTTGCAACTACAAGAACATAAAAAATCCAGCTTCCAATAGCTAGAAAATCCCTTGCTATCTCCTTCCAAAATCTCTCTTTTTTATCCATCTCTTTTAATAGGCAAGCTGTTATTTAAACCATTCAAAACCACAACTTTATTAACCCTTTTCTAACTTGATTTTATATGTTAGAAAAACTATCATCTGTTTTAAAGAAAACAACAGACAAGATAGCTAATGCTATCTTTTTGGATAAAAACCTTGTTGATTTAATAATAAAAGACTTACAAAGAGCATTAATAGAAGCAGATGTTAATGTTTCTTTAGTTCTAGAAATAACAAAGAAAATCAAGCAAGCAGCTCTAGATGAAAGAATAAAAGGTCTGGAAAAGAAAGAGCATATTATTAAACTGCTACACGATGAATTAATTAAGCTTCTCGGCGAGAAAAGAGAAATAAAATTGCAACAGGACAGTAATGTTTGGCTCATGCTCGGCCTATATGGGCAGGGAAAAACCTCTACTATAGCTAAATTAGCCTCTTACTATGCAAAAAGAGGAAATAAAGTCGCAGCCCTAGGTCTTGATGTACATAGGCCTGCTGCTTCAGAACAATTAAAGCAAATATGCGACAAATTAAACATTCTTGCATTTATTGATAAAAATGAAAAAGACCCTAAGAAAATCTGGAACAAATATAAAGATAAATTAAAAGATTACAACTTAATTATTATAGATACGGCAGGCCGAGATGCCTTATCACAAGATTTAATAAAAGAAATTAAAGATATTAGCAAGCTTGCAAAGCCAACTGAAACTCTTTTAGTTATGTCTGCTGATGTTGGGCAAACGGCAAAAAAACAAGCCTCTACTTTTAAAGAAGCAGTTAATATTACAGGAGTCATAATAACAAAAATGGATTCTACTGCGAAGGCAGGAGGAGCGTTAACGGCCTGTGCAGAAGTCAAAGCTCCTGTTATTTTTCTAGGAACAGGAGAAAAGCCTTCTGATTTAGAATCTTTTGACCCAGAATCCTTCCTTTCCAGATTATTAGGAATGGGAGATTTAAAATCGCTAATAGAAAAAATCCATTCTACCATTAACAAAAAAGATATAGAAAAAGCTCAAAAAAGATTGGAAGAAGGTAAATTTACTTTAGATGATTTCGCATCTCAACTAGATTCAATGGGGCAGATAGGCTCATTTGACAAATTACTAGGCATGATTCCCGGATTAGGCAATGTAAAAGATAAAATACCAGAGCAGGCAATGCATCAGCAGGAAGAAAAAGCAAAACACTGGAAGCACGCTATTAATAGCATGACAAAAGAAGAAAAAGAAAATCCAGAATTGCTTGAAAAGCAAACCTCCAGAATCCAGAGAGTTTCTAAAGGCTCTGGAGTTCCAACCTCAGACATCCGTGCCTTAATAAAGCAATTCAAAATGCTGAAAGAAATGATTAGCTCCCAATCAAGCCTCTCTCCCGACAAAATGGATCAAAAAACCATGATGAAATTTGCAAAGAAATTCGCCAAGAAAATTAGGATTTAACTATTAAAAACAAGTATTAATTCGTCTTTAAAGTCCAGATATCCTTTTTTCTGATATTTTTTAATCTTCTGCTTAAAATGTAAAGCTTCATTTTTACTGGGTGAAGAAGAAGTATTGTGAATAAATTTGTAAAAAGTAGCTATGTCATAAAGATTAGAATTAGACAACATATCACCTACAAACATTCTCATTTTAAATCTAATAACTTTAACCATCAAACCTTTTTCCTTATAATAATTGGATATATATTCTGAATAATTAAACTTTGGATAAACTTGCCTCAACATTATGTTATAATGATCACTTGCTTCTGGAAGAGTAAGAATCATTAGCTTACCGCCCTTTCTAACTAAAGACCAAATTTTATCTAACTGACTATCATAGTCTTCCTCATTAATGCTCCAATAATAGTTTGTATGTGATGTAAAAACAGTATCATACTCTTTATCAATTTTAAAACTGGAAAGAGTATCAATATAAGAGCTACCAATTTTATTTTCAAAGCTTAAAAATATCTTAGCGGAAGAAAGAGCGGCCGCATTTGGCTCTAATAAATCGCATACATAGCCCCTATTAATTCTATCGAGTATTTGCTTAGTCGTATGTCCTTCGCCGCACCCAACATCAAGAAATCTCTTTCCTTTGAATTCACACACGATAGTTTCTACTATTTTAAACCAATCCTCAACAAAAGTTCTTATATAGATGTTTTCATAAACATCGGAAATTTTCTTATCGCCCCAAAAATACCATTGAGTCATAAAAGATAGTGAAGAATAGATTTTATAAACTTATTTCAATACGGCAATTGAATGTCAAACATCATCGCCCAAGGCGCAGAAGCCCTTATTCTAAGAAAGGGAAACGAAATAATAAAGCAAAGAATAAAAAAATCCTATCGCCTGCCTCAATTAGATATAAAATTAAGAAAACAAAGAACAAAAAAAGAATCTAAATTATTAGAAAAAGCCTCTCTTCTTATTCCAGTCCCTAAAATCATGAAACACAAGGAGTATAATATAGAATTAGAGCTAATTAAAGGCAAAAAGTTATCAGACAATTTAGATTCTCTAAAAAATGCTCTTAAAGTATGCGAATTAATAGGAAAGAATATTGCAAAACTTCACGACTCTTCTGTTATACACGGAGATTTGACTACTTCTAATATGATTTATGTTAATAGCAATATCCTAATAGCTAATAATAAAGTTAATACGGCACGTAATAGCCGTGTAGATAATGATAAATTACAAAACATTGTAACAGATAATAATAAAGATAAAGTTTTCTTCATAGATTTCGGTTTAGGCTTTGAATCTGCTAAAGCAGAAGACAAAGCCGTTGACCTTCATGTTTTAAAAGAAGCTCTTGAAGCCAGGCATTTTAAGCAAGCAAATGCATTTTGGCATACAATTCTAGAAGGCTATAAAATTTCCTCCAATTTTCCTGCGGTCTTTCAAAGATTAAAAAAAGTTGAACAAAGAGGTAGATATAAGCAACAATATTAAGAAAGAATATTAAGCAAATCTTCCGGCTTACTAGCAATAAAATCCGGATTTGCTTCCTTTAAATGCTCTCTTGAGTGAACTCCCCATGAAACACCAATTGATTTCACGCCAGCCTTTTTAGCCTCCAGCATATCTCCTTTCGTATCTCCAACATAATAAATCTCATTATTGAGAAATCTTCTCTTTATTTTCTCAATCTTAGCAACTTTGCTCATCTCCTCTTCTCCTCCAATTATCTCTCTAATTCCATTTAATTTAAATCTTTCAAGAGAAATCTCTATTGCTTTCTTTGAATTTGATGTAATTATTATAATATAATTGCTTTTAGAAAGCCCATCAATAACTTCTTTCATACCCTTAAATAATTTAACTTTGCCGTTAGGTATCAAAAGGGGTCTTCTCCATTCATCAAAAAACTCTCTTAACTTGCTTCTTGGAAGCCCTCTTCCAACAATTGATTCATACACGTTCTTATCATACAACTTAATAAAATCATCATAATTCACAGCGGGCTTTAACTTATATTTTTCAGTCGCCTTATTAAAAGCGTCATGAACTGCCTTCGTAGAATCTACTATAGTGCCATCATAGTCAAATAATAATATTCTCATCTCAAAGGTAAAATCCAAACTCTTATAAATCCTTTCCCGCCCCTATTACTAAAGCCCTGTAGTCTAGTGGTCAAGGACAAAGCCCTTTGGCGGCTTAAACCCCGGTTCGAATCCGGGCAGGGCTATTCACTCCGATAGAAATATAAACTAAAGATTCCTTAGAAAAATATGGCAATACCATTGAAGCAATTAATAGAAAATCCTGAACTTCTAGAGCGATTGATGCAATCAACTCCTGCAACTCAAAAAGCATTATTTGAAACAACTCCTTATGATGGCAAACAACCAACTGACTTTTATTATCAACAAATTGGAGAATTGATAGAACAACACCCTATACAAAGAGCAAGAGTGAGAAGAGGGTAATTACTTTTTCTCTTCCAATATTTCAAACCACCTTATCTCGCATAATGCCAAGGGATAAATCTTCTTTAGCTTTAAAGATAACTCCTTTTGGATCTTATTCGTCATAATTTCCGTGAAAACCTCATGAGAATCCCTGATTTTCAGATGCCCTAGAATAAAATCTTTTGCCCTATTTCTAAGCTCTTTCCTGATAGCTCTAGAAACTTTATTCCTTGTAATCAAAAAAAGCTTTATTATGATTTTATTATCTCTGCATTCAGCAACAAAAGAATCCTCAACATAATCAACCCCTTTCCTGAACATTCTTCTTATAAAAGAGCCCATTAATTCCAAGCTGACAGGCTCTCCTATCAATCCATTTCCTTCTTTCTTTATTTTGGCTTTCAATTCCAAACTTTTTCCTCTAAGGCTTCTTGTTAAGTCTAATCTAACAAATTTTCCAATTAACTCATCTTGTGAAGAGGCAAAAAGCATAACTTTTGCAGAAGTCATTGGTACGCTTACCTCAAAGAATTCCTTCTTCTGAGTCTTCTTAGCCTGTTTTACTTCTGCCATTTTACTTTGACACCTTTTCTCCTATTTCAATTCTTGAAACTCTGATTCCTGTCCTTGCACCTTTCATCTTCCCGCACACTTTGCACTTATACACAATAGTAATTCTTTTAGTTGCTTTCGTCTTCATCTTCCAGTCTTTCGCTCCCTTTTTACTTCTCTTTCCCAAATTCCCATACCCAGTAGTCAATCCTCTTAATTTATTTCTTGAAGGAGAACCCCTTGACATAGTATGAGTAGCAGATCTTGCTTTCTGCTTCTGAGTTAGAACTAATTGCTCTGTATGCTTTCTGCAATATGGACAATACCTCTTAGTTTCTTTCGGCAGCTTCATATGTTATTCCTATTTATCGTAAGATAAACTCTCGCTTTATCCATCAAGGAACTTGCTCCTTGAGGTTTTCTAAAGTCTATAGTAAGGTCACAAAATTAAACTCGCCAGAATCAGACCAGTGAGATTCTGGGTCTCAGCTTAACATTTAAGCACAGCAAAATTGCTTTTTAAATCCTTCGCCCATTAATCCAAAGTCCATAAAACTCCAACCAAAACCTTTTTAATGCCCTATTTCTCAACCCTATTATGACAAAGAAAAACAAGGAAGAAACAAAGAAAGCAGAAAAACCTGAATGGATAAAAATAAAACCAACAGAGTTGCAAAAAATAGTCCTGGATTTAGCAAAGGAAGGCCATAACCCTGCAAAAATCGGCCTAATATTAAGAGATAAACATGGAATTCCAAAAGCAAAACTCTTAGGCAAAAAAATAACTAAAATCCTAAAAGAAAATAATCAGGATTTTAAAACAGAATCTCATTTCATAAAAAAGAAAATTGAGACTCTTAATTCTCATATTGTAAAAAATAAGCATGATTACTCTGCTTCTAGGTCAATAGCAAAAATGCTTTGGGCCTTGAAGAGAGCTGAAAAACAAGTTCATTAAACATCGAAAATCTTTTTAAACTCGCTTATCTTTCATAATCTTATTAAGGTAAAAAAGAGGTCAGAATGTTATTAGAAAAAATAAAATCAGCAATATCAAAAATTGATGAATTAAGCAAATCCAAGCCAATCAAAGTAATAAGCCATTACGATACAGATGGTATTACCTCGGCAGCTATTTTTTCACGAGCTTTGCAAAGATGGAACAAATCCTTTTCATTAGAAATAGTAAAGGGCATTGAGCAGTCTTTTATCAAGCAACTTCCAGAAGATCAAGTCCTCATTTTCTTAGATTTGGCTTCCGGCTCTCTTAATTACCTGAAAGATAAAAAAACAGAGATTTTTATTTTAGATCACCACGAAATTGTCCAGGAAATACCTTCTAATGTCATAATGCTCAACCCTCTCTTAGAAAAAGAAGAGCCGCTTTCAGGGGCAGCTCTCTGTTATTTATTCGCTAAATCTATCTCATCTCATAATAAAGATCTTGCTTCTCTGGCAGTAATAGGAATGGTAGGCGATTTACTTGAAAAAAACCTTTCAAAAACCTATGATGAAATACTAAAAGATTCAGAAGTAGTAATAAAAAAAGGCCTCTTGCTTTATCCATCAACAAGAGCATTAGACAGAGCATTAGAATACTCGTCAAGTCCATATATTCCGGGAGTCACAGGCTCTTACAAAGGAGTTATGGAATTATTAAGAGATGCGAATATTAAAAAAGAAAATGATGGATATCCTGCTTTATATGAATTAACAGATAAGCAAATGTCAAATCTAATCACATCTATTATGCTAAGAAGCTCTGATTCAAGTAAAGTCTCAAATCTTTTAGGCAATCTCTATCTAATAAAGTTTTTTAATAAACTAGAGGATGCTCGGGAATTATCAGCTTTAATAAATGCATGCAGCAGGATGGACTATCCTTCAGTTTGCCTTGGTTTCTGCCTGGGGAATAGAAAATGCAAAATGGAAGCTGAAAAAATCTATATTGAATACAAACAACACATTATTTCTGCATTAAGATATATTTCTGAAACAGAAAAAATACAGGGCAAAAAATATACTATAATAAATGCGAAAGATAACATAAAAGATACAATTATAGGCACTATCGCATCTATTATTTCAAGATCTCCCTTATATTCAGAAGGCACAATTATAGTCGCTTTGGCATATAATCAGGATAAAATAAAAGTCTCAGCAAGAATTTCTGGAGATCATGGACGCAATGTTCGGGATGTCTTACATAAAGTCGTCCTACAGTCAGGAGGAGAAGTCGGAGGGCATCCAAATGCCGCTGGTTGCTTGATTCCGAAAGCCCAAGAATCTTTTTTCATCCAGGAGCTCCAAAAGCTCTTGGAAGTTGAAGTTGTAAAGGTTTAAAAACCGCATCTTTATTCCTTTTTATAGAAATATGGAGAAAACAATTAATAAAAAAAAGCCAATAACATCAAGATTTTTGAAAGTTGCCTGTCCTAGATGTAGATGCAAGCAGATAATTTTCGGGAAATCCTCACTAAAAATTAAATGCTCTTCCTGTGGATACCTTCTAGTTAAAACCAAGGGTGGAAAAGCCAAAATTAGAGCTCAAGTCAAGGAGGTTTTATAAAATGCCTCAAGAAGCAATAAAAGAAAATGATACTGTTCTATGTACAGTAAAAAAAATAGAAGGCACGAGCGTTTTCGTCCATATAGAAGAGGACGGAGAAGGCAGCATTAATATGTCAGAAATAGCAGCAGGTAGGATCAGAAATTTAAGAGTGTATGTCTTTCCTAACAAAAAAATTGTATGTAAAGTCCTTAAAGTAACTCCTGCAAATGTTGAATTAAGCTTAAGAAGAGTTACAGGAAAAGAACGAGATTCAATAATGCAGAGATATAAGAAAGAAAAGAACTTCCAAAGCATGCTGAAAGCAGCTTTTCCAAACTACCAAGAGATTATAGCAAAAATCAAGGAAAAATACTCTCTCTCCGATTTCTATGACGCAATAAAAGAAAATCCATCTGTCCTAGAAACAATAATGAACAAAACAGAAGCCAAGGATTTAATGAAAATAATAGTTGAGAAAGGAGAAAAAGAAAAAGAAGTTAAGAAAATCTTTATTTTAAAATCTTTCTCTGACTCAGGCATTAAAGACATAAAAAAAATACTTGAAAATAAAAGCCAAGGAATAGAAATTAGATACTTAGGTTCTTCTCAATTCCTTATTTCAACCTCTTCCTATCATTTGAAAGAAGCTGACCATAAACTTTCTTTTGCTATACAAGAAATACAAAATAAAGCCAAAGAAAAAAAAGCGCATTTTGAATTGAAAGAGGTGAAGTAGGAATATAAAAAATGAAATTAAAAAGATGTTCTCAGCATAGTTATACTTTATCTGCAAACTGCCCTATCTGCTCCCAGCCCACAAAAGACGCGCATTATAAATTTATTAGAATAAAGTCGGTCAAAACAGCATCCCCTGCTTATCAGGCATAAGCACTTTTCCGTATTCTCCGTCAAAGCCAGGCTTGACTTTTAATTTTCCCCCCCTGTTTAACAAAATCAATTCAATCAGCTTCTCATTAACTTTCTCTTTTATCATCTCTTCCTTGGAGGTATCTAATAATATCTTAAACTCGTCTTTGAATTTTTCAATCAAGGAATTATAAACCGCCCAGGTCTTCTTGCTGCTCAAAGAACTTTCATTCCAGAGGGCAATCAACTCATGCAAAGGCAGTAATTTATAAAAAGTTTTTGCATTTTCAGGCTTATATCCTTCTTTTTCTTTGGCAATTTTATCAATCCTGTTTTCAACTCCTATCGTCAGCGCTTTTCCACAAACAGGGCATTTTCCTTCCAGCTTCTTCGTCTCCTCAGGAGAACAGGAAAAATTGCAGTTCCTGTGCCCGTCCCAGTGGTATTTCCCATATTCAGGAGGAGTTTCAATCGTCGCAGAAATTCCTTCTCCGCTCCTGATAGATTTCATAATCTCGTCATAACTTAATTCTTTAAGCTCAAATATTGTCGCTTCCCTGCCAATGCGCCAAGGCCAAAATGAATGCGCATCAGAAAAAGAAACAATATTTATCTTCCCATCAATAAATTCCTTCAGGCGCCAAATCATGTCCGGACTTGCTGACATTCCAGATTCAATCGCATAAATATGTTTGCTCTGCTCTCCAAAGCACTCTTCAAGAGAATCAAAGCCAGAGTCACTACCATATAAACCAAACCATGGAGTGAAAGCGTGCGCAGGAATAATTTCAATATTATCATCAATTTCTTTTAATTCCTTTACAAGCTGCTTGCAAGAAATCCCAAAAATCGGCCTTCCGTCATAATCCAATCTGCCTTTGCTTCCTAAATATTCAATAATCTTATCAGCAATCTTTCCATTCGGTGAAAATATCAGCAAATGAACAGCCCTTCTTTTCCCTTCCTGAGAAAACATAAGGCTGACTTCTGTCTGCCACAAAAACGGAAATCCGTTTTTGCTCCATAAAATACCATTACTATCTTCTTTCAGTTTTTCCTTAATTTCCTTATTCCATTCAGGATGCTGGAAATCCCCTGTTCCAAGCAAATCCAGGCCTTTTATCCTCGCCCATTTCTCCAAATTATCAATAGTAATGTCTTTGCTAGTTGCTCTTGCATACCTTGAATGTATCTGCAAATCCGCAATAATTTCCATTTTCTTCAAAAACAAAAAGAGTTTATAAGATTATAGATGCCCGCCACCCAAAAGAATTAGACAAGCATTTTTAAACTCTTAAGAACCTAAAAATTTGGGGTGATCGGCGCCTCAGATGCCTTATTCTGATAACAAAAATGAAATCGCGAGAAAAAGATTCAAGATTAGAAAAGCTAATATTGGCCATAGAAAGACTAAAAGAAAGAATCCCCCTAGGCAAACAAGGAGAGTTCATAGCGCATCTAATAGCAAGCGCAGAAGTACTTGCTGTAGAATATATACATGTTCCTCCAGAAGAAAAGATAGGAGAATGCTATTTAGCTTTTAGGAGCGATGAAGAACCCGATGTTGTGCTTAAAGGGCTTCATGAGTTAAAAGAAAAAAGCAGATCCCCCAAGAAAATGGAGCTTATTCTTTATCATAAAAAATCACAAGTTCCTCTCGATGCAAATTTACCTCAATGCTGGGATGATATTGCAGGGCACGATCCTGACGATGATTTAAGATATCCTTATCTTTTAAGAGCGCGATTGAAAAGCGCCACAAATAAACAAGTCTATGATCATGTTTCAGATATGCTAGAGGTCTTGCTTGCAAAAAGAGCGCCTTTTCCGGTATGCAATGAGGGAGAGAATTTTACTGACGAAAGATATGTTAAAGTCGGAAGGAAATATGTTTTGGCTGACATGTACTATAGTAAATAAGATGTTGAATAAGCTAGGATTTATTCCCTATGCAGGTAAATGGAAAATTGATTTGAATGGCTCTATAATGGTGGATAAATGGGTAAAAGAGATAAATTCAAATAACCCAAAAAACCTTTCTAGGTTGCAACAGGCGAGTAGTTCAGCTGGATAGAATAGCTTCTTGCGGAGGAGCTGACCAGGGTTCAAATCCCTGCCCGCCTATCTTAAAATATCTAACTCAATAACGTCTTCAATCAGGCTCACTCTTCTTCATCCTTAATTCCCTTTTCTGTCAAAAAGAATTGGCATTCATTTTCAGGAAGATTGGGCGCGTCAACCATTTTTGCAACCCTACTCCCTGCTTTTCCTCTGCGAAAATATAATCTATAAGTAGACATATGTCCTACTATATGCCCTCCGACAGGAGTAGTTGGGTCTCCAAACATCATTCCTGGATTTGCCATCACTTGATTTGTTATATAAACAGCAATATTATGCTGCTCTGCCATTTTCATCAAACCATGTAAATACCTGTTAAGCTTCTGCTGTCTATCTGCTAATTCCCCTCTTCCAGAGAATTCAGCCCTGAAATGCGCTGTCAAAGAGTCAATAATAACTAACTTTATCAGCTCTCCCCCGTTTATCATTTCATTAATCTTATCAACTAATAAAATTTGATGGTCGCTGTTAAACGCTCTAGCAACCAAAATATTCTTCAAAACTTTATCTGCATTCAAGCCAAATCCTTCCGCAATCTGCCTTATTCTTTGCGGCTTGAAAGTTCCTTCTGTATCAATAAAAACAGCTTTTCCCTCTGCTCCCCCTTGTTCTTTTGGCAATTGAACATTAACCGCTAGAGTAAAAGCTAACTGGCTCTTTCCAGAGCCATAAGCCCCAAATGCTTCTGTCATTGCCCTGGATTCCACGCCTCTTCCTCCCAGAAGTTTATTTAAATTCTCGCTTCCAGTTGAAATATAAAGAACATCTTCTCTTCTTTTCGCAAACTCATCCCCTGTCATGAAGCCAAGGTTCATCATTCCACGAGCCGCTTGTATTGCCTTCCTCGCAACAGCTTCTCCAACTCCAGCCATGTCTGCCAATGTAGAAGGCGACATAACAGCAAGCCCCATCAAGTCATAAACCCCTGCTGCTTCTAATTTGGCAGCAATTCCCGGCCCAATTCCAGGAATGTCAGTCAATTTGGCGTGTTCAGAATCACCTTCACTTTTCTTCTTGTCTTCGTCTTTCGCCATCTCTCTCTGCAATAGAGGTAGTTTATAAATTTTATATCACTCAAGAATACACTTCACAAAAATATCATTTAACTCTATAAATGCGCTTTAACATTTCTTTTCTCAGCTTAAAAACATCAGCCCATATCGCATAAGCGTTCCATCCCTGAAAACTTCCCATTAATTTTTCATAATTAATTCTCCCATCCTTAAACAGCTTAATCTTTCCAAGCATATTTCTAATATTTCTCTTCCGCAAAAGCTTGAAATAATAGAAATTCCTGAAACCGATGAAGTCTATGCCTTTTGAAAGAGAAATTATTTTTGATTTTTGAGGATGCAGTTCCAATTTTAGCTTATCTTTAAGAAAGTTGTTGATTTCTTGCTTCCATATCTCTAATTGCTCTATTGAACTATGCAAAACAACAAAATCATCCACGTATCTTATATAATATCTTGCTTTCAAAATATGCTTAACAAAATAATCCAGTTCATTAAGATAAACATTGGCAAAAAACTGCGAAGTTAGATTACCAAGAGGCATACCTTTTCCAAGATAGCTCTCTCTCTCTCTCTTCATTCGAAAAGTTCGTATTATTTTTCAGTATTTTCTCTATTATAGAAATTACTTTCTTATCTGTAATTCTTCTTTTGATTATTTCAATCAGAATGCCTAAATCAACTTCTTGGAAATAATGCTTTATATCTGCTTTTAGGCAAAATGCCTCAGATTTTAAGTTGCAAGTCACTTTTCTCTGAAATTCATCAAACCTTTTCAATGCAAAGTTAGTTCCTTTGCCTTTTCTGTTAGCACACGAATCATAAATGAAAATTTTATCAAAAATTGGCTCTAGAATATTAACAATAGCGTGATGAACTATCCTATCTCTGAAGTCTGATTTTGAGATCTTGCGGGTCTTTGGGTCCCGCAAAATAAATGTTTTTAGAGGCCTTGGAGAGTATGTCTCTGATAACAGCTCTTCTTTTAAATCCATTAGATTTACTTCAAGATTCTTCTCAAATTCTATAACATATGGTTTTTTAGTCTTTCCTTTTCTTGCTTTCTGCCATGCAAGAAGCAGGTTTTCGTAAGATGCTATCTTTACATATAAATTATCTTGTGTTTTCATGTGAAGCCTCGACTGAAGGTCATTTCACGAACCCTGTTCTCGTTGTTAAGGTTCCTGTTGTTGCCGTTAACGTCAGACTCGTTGTCAAGCCTATGCAACCACGCCAAGTGTAGCTAATTGACCAATTTCCACCATCGCTTCATATTTCACCCACTTTGCATTTTCAGAGCTACTTAATATTGCGATTGTATTTTACTGCTCTTTTCAGAGACTAATCAATCAGCATGTGGCCTCTATTCTATAAAAATTCAGACAATTATAGCAGTCGAGGCGCGAGCTAAAGAATAAGAATGTTTAATAATATTTCTATTTTCTTAATTTTGCTAAGAAAGCGCTGACTTTGCCTAACTCTGCCTCTAATTTTGAGACTTTATTTTGTATTCTTGCAACTTCTTTCAAGGTGTAAGGAAGTTTTGTTCCTTGGAGCATGGTTTTTTCGGCGCGACCGGCTTCGCCAGTCTTCTCAAACACCCCACGAACCCAGTACTCGTCGTTAAGGCTCCAGCTGCTGCCGTCAACGCCAGACTCGCAGTCAAGCCTACGCAACCACTCTTGTGTTAAAAGAGTACCTTCTTGGTTATCAACTACGTTTTGAGAAACAGGATCAACAGCGATTCTTGAAAAACCTGTAAATTTAAGATATTCTCTTCCATTTTCACCAAAAATAATCTCAAAAAAATCTGGATTTTCATCAGGAGAAACATAGAATCTACCTCTTGAAGGAAGGAGCATTGCCCTTCTTTCTGCTGGAATAATTTTTCTCTTTTTATCTTCATCAGCCATTTCTCTAAGCTCATCATAGACTTTTGCATCTTGTGTTGTGAAATATCTGTCTTGTCCGTTTGCTTCTACCGCTAATTTAGCTAGCTCTACATGTTGCACCAATGGAGAAAGAGACGCTCTTATTGGATTATTTCCTTTTTTATAGACAAAGCCTGCTCTTGTATAAGAGCCGTTATCGTTTAATGAATGGTATTTGGGAAATTGTCTTCTTGCATTTGCAAGCTCTTCTGCTGTGATATGCTTTCCTTTTGCTTCTGTTATTAATTTAGAAGCAATGTCAAAAGGCGCATTTACATATTTTACTTCCCTTCCACTTTCCAAAACAGCTTCTGTTTGCAATCGATATCCCATGGTTTTTCCTTGCATAGAGAGTATTTAAATCTTTTTATTTTGTAGTTACTTGATAGTTTCACTAATAATAAATACCTTATCATCAAACCAACCATAAAAACCTAATCAATAACCCTAAATCAATTAATATAATAGCATAAAACAAAACTTTCTCTGCCTTTCCCCCTGTCCTAATCCTGCCAGAAGTTATCTTCTTTAAAGGCCAAAATGCCCTGATTCCTTCAATCGTTATAGCATCAGCCACTAAATGCCCTGCGTATCCCAAAAAGAAAGGCAGGGCAATAATTGGAAAATAAAAAGCAAAAAACCCTGTGAATATTAAACAGAAAGTAAAGCTATGCAGTAAGTCCCTGTGCTTCAAGCACCATTGTAAAGGACGCAAGAGCCAGTGCCTGCCTATTTTAGAATGCATCGTGTCAATGTCAGGCAATAAAGAGCATATCAAAAGAACAATAACAAAACTTGCCCTGTGCGTCACAGCAGGCAAAAACAATAAGGCAAAAAATGCCCCTGTCGCCAAATGCGTTTTATACATCATTCATATTAAAGAAAAAGAACAAATATAAAACTAACTGCTAACGCCCTCAACTCAAAAGAGAAAGAAGTAATAATCAAGGTTCTACACTATAATTATCTCAAGCCATGCTGTTTTATTTTCATTACAAAATATTGCCTATGGGGATCAAACTTATTTAATTCTATGCCTTGGCTTCCAGCTCCTTCAGCAGAACATCGGTATTTACCTCTCCAACATCTTCAATATTGAATTCTGTCGTATTGTAAAGGGCATTATTCCTAATGCCTCCGAAAAATATTTTTTCTTCTCCTAAAAGCCCTGCCTTCCTCTCATTGAATTTTTCCAGAGAAAATATCTCTTCATCTGTCAAATCAAGTTTATTAATCTGCTCTCCAAATAAAACAGACCTTATCGTCTCACTTCCATCATCCAAAACAATATTTAATAAAGCTCTCTTCTTTCCTTCCACCTTCCCATGAATTTTGCATTCCCCTTCTAATACTCTTTTCCCGCATTCTGGACATACCTCAAAATATCTTGGCTCGAATACCTGCACAATTACTGCCCTCGTTTTCATACTCAATCCTGGTTTTGCATCATTTAATTTTAATAAAGAGTATTGCTTCTCACTTATTACTTTCTCTAATTTTTCATTGCTTAATTTTATGTCAGAAAAAGAAGATAAATGCAACTCTCCGTTTCTAACATTTCCATTAGAAATCTCAATAACATCTCCTATTTTTATCTTTCCATCTTCCACTAAGGAAATATGATTCGTATCCCATAAAACTGCCTTCACGTTAGAACTCTCATCCGCAATCAGCAAATTTGCAACCTTGCCTTCTCTTCCATTTTTATTATAGCTCCTAACTGGTTGCATGCTTATTATTCTACCAACAACATTAGCTCTTTTCATTCCTTGCACCAATTCACTTATTTTCATCTTCTCCTTCTCAAAATTAATTCCCAATTCAGCAGCAACAATCTGCGCAGCTCCCTCTTTTGAAACAAGTCCAGAAAGCTTGGCCCTTTTTGCTTCAACTTTCCTTTCAATCTCCTCTGGATTTAATTTAGATGCTAATGCAACCTTCTCAACTAAATTCTTGTAATTATCCATCACTTTCTAACAAAATGTGCATTTAAAAGAATTTTGTTTCTCTACCACATAGCTAAAATACCAATTAATTTATAAGCTCTCTTCCTCAAAAACTCTAATGGCGACTGTTATAATAATTGTAAAGCTCATGCCAAAGTCTCTTTCGGTTAACCTAGATCTAATCAAGCAAGAAGCAAAGACAAAATTAGAAAAAGAAGGCGCTAAAAATCTCTCTCTAGAAGAGAAACCAATCGCCTTTGGTTTAAAAGCCGTTTATGTCAAATTTGACTTTCCAGAGGACAAAGGCACAAATATTGTTGAATCTCTTTTATCAGAGATAAAAGAAGTTTCTTCAGTTACAATCGAAGATTATAGAAGAACATTTGGATAAAAACTTACCACCAAAGAACAATTAGGAACATTAAAAAGATTTATGACCCATACAAAAAGAGGTCTTGAAAAAATGGTTGCGTTGATGGATAAAAATAACAGAAATGAAACAATACCTCAAGAAAAAGAAGAGATTATTAAATTTTTACTTTGTCTGCATAGGTATGCTATTGATGAGTCATACGGACAAAATCCTTTTATACCGATGGTCCCAACTGAATAAATAAAAATCTATAAACTCTCTTTTTCTCTAAAAATCATGCCACTCACTCCAGAGCAAATCCAAGACTTGAAAGAGCAATTAAAACAGCAAATACAACACCTTCCAGAGGCTCAAAAAGCCCAGGCCTTGCAGCAAATAGAATCTCTTTCTCATCAAGCCTTAGAAGCAATGCTAAAACAACAGCAGGAAAAAAATCCAAGAGGTAAAAAAGAAGAGCAGGAATCTATCTTTAGGTCAATTATTTCAGGAAAAATCCCTTCTGCCAAAATAGAGGAAAATCCTTCTGCCTTAGCAGTTTTAGATATAGCTCCTATTTCAAAAGGCCATGTAATTATAATACCAAAATCTCCTGTTAAAGATTCAAAACAGCTCCCGATAAAAGCATTTTCTCTGGCAAAGAAAATAGGCAAAAGAATAGTTAGCAAATTAAAAGCATTAAGAATAGAAATAGCCACAGAGGTAAAATTTGGAGAAGCAATAATTAATGTCATTCCAATTTATGATTCTCCCTTGTATTTGGGCTCTCCAAGGGCAAAATCTTCCTTAGAGCAATTAGAGGACATAGCAAGACTTCTAACATTAAAGCCAAAAATCCCTTTAATTAAAATAAAGCCTTCAAAAGATAAGCAAAATCAATCCCAAAAGCTAAATAAAAGAATCCCATAATTATTAAAGTTATTAAAAAGACTGGCACAAATGGAATTCCTTCTTTAATCCAGACCTTTTTCTTGGCTTTCCTTAACTCTTTTATCTCTCCAATGCTTAATCCATGGATGCTCTTCTTTATAACCCTGTTTCCTATCTTGACATCTTTTTCTAGCCAATCTCCTTCTGTTAACTTTTCAGCATCAGTTAATTTAACAAAACAGCTCCTCTCTATTGCCTTTAAGTAATAATATAAAAGTGGAATAATCAAAAGCAGCAAAACAGCATAAATCTTCAAAAATGAATCCATCGGCACCAACAAAACAGCAATGATTGCTATTAAGCTTATATATAATATTTTTTTCTGCTCTATAAAAATTTTAATAAATTCTTCCTTAAAATTACCAAAATGCCTAGCAAGCGAAAATATGCTCCATACAATAGTATAAGCCGCCCCTATAAAAAATAATGTGAAAATAAATCCAATTGAATTTCCTATTAACAAAAAGAAAGATTCAAAAGGTAAAATCACTCCGAACGCTCTCAAAAGCCTGGCATCTCCCCCTCCAAAAGCCTTGGAATAATAAAGGCCTTCTGCAATAGCGTAAAAAATCAAAAATCCAAAAACTCCGAAATAAAAGAATTCTTCCCTTCCAGAAGAAACAGCATAAAAAGCCCGGTAAACCAAGGCAAAAGCGAGAAAAGAAAAATTAAGCCAGTTTGCCACTTCCCTTTTCCTCAAATCCTGAATTACAGCAAATAAGGTCCATAAAAAAGCTAGGCCAAACAAGAAATAATATTCTTCCATCTTTCTATTAAAAAATGATTATTTATTAATCTTCTCTCTTTGATAGCGAAGAACCTTATATCAAGAGCATGAATACCACAAAACTAAACAAAAAAGGTTTATTAATCCACTCTTCTTCAACCAAAGATGGAAAAAGGAAGGAAAAATCAGCTCAATGTTTATATTTTCTGGGCAGCCCTTGCTCTCTTAATCTTCGTTTCATATAAAATTATTGGCCAGTATATAATTCCTCTAATCTCCGCATTCATCCTTGCCTATCTAACAAAGCCAATTTACGAACTTCTTAATAAAAAGCTCAAAAAAAGCGTCTCTGCCTTAATATGCGTTCTTCTTGTAATAATAATTCTTATAATTCCTCTTGGGGCAGTTATTGGCGGTATTACACAGCAAGCCTATAGCACTCTAAGCGATGCTTCTCTTGAATCCTTGCTTGAAAAGGTCTCTTCCTCATCTATTCTAGAAAAATTCAATTTTGATGTTGAAAATTTAAGAGAAAAAGGAGTCGCTTTCCTTATTAATATAATCAGCACTGCCGCTTCTTATCTCCCTTCACTTTTAATTTCATTTCTTGTTACTTTCATGGGAATGTATTATATCCTCCTTAATTGGGATTTTCTTTCATTAAAACTAGAAGAATATATTCCATTTACGAATAAAAAGAAAATAAAAGAAGAAATGTCAAGGACAACAAAAGGAATTCTTTACGGTATGCTTCTCTTAGGATTGATAGAAGCAATCATCGCTGGCCTCGGATTCGCTCTTCTTGGAGTAAAAGCATATCTTCTCGCTGCTGCACTAATTTTCCTTTTAACTTTTATACCAAGCATAGGCCCCGCATTAGTCTGGCTTCCTCTTGCAATTATATATGGCATATTTGGAGATTACACCGCTGCAATAGGCATTCTTGTCATTGGCCTAATTTTAAGCATACCAATTGACACTCTTTTAAGAGGCAAGCTTCTTGGAGAAACTACCAGCGTCCATCCTCTATTAATGCTGATAGGCATTTTAGGAGGAATTTCAATCTTCGGTCTCTTCGGCTTTATAATCGGCCCGCTTATTCTTTTATACACAATAAGAATAATTCAAGAAGCAATTAAAACATACACTTAAAATGGATTACGCATACCTGGAAAAAAGAAAAAGCAAAAATGACAAGCGGGCAAAATCCCGCTTCAATAGATACAAAAAGGGCGGTTCTTTCCGCTCAACAAATGTAAAACTATCTTCTAACACAGATAACAAACAGCAACATATATTCTGATTAACTTTACTCAACATCCACCAACCTCTCCTCTATCCAATATATCTTAAAAACTCTTTTATCAAGGAATCAAAAATATTAACTTGCCGCCCTTGTTCCCACACAAGAAACACTTCCGCCAGAATAAGCATATGGCTTTGTCCCGCTGAAACTATCTTTATCTCTATCGCAAGCCTTCTGCGCAAATACTTGGCTGCTATACATATCACAACTGATAGAGCACGTCCTTATCCCAAGCTCTTTCACAGCAGCCAAATCATTACATGTTCCTTGTATTTTCTTGTCAGTGCTTACTCCAGTTATATCATCTTCCAATTTAACATCTCTTTTCGATGTGCAAAAGCCATAAGTATCTTCTGTGCTGCACGCTAAGCCGCATTTATCACTTATATCTTTAACATTATTTGGTGGGCTTATAAAAGGAAATATTCTGTTCCATCCAACGCTAAATCCAATAATTATGAAAACTAAAACCAAAACAGCTAAGACAAGAATAATAACAGTATTAGTTGACAACTCCTGCCCCTTTTTATTATGCACCATTACTCATCCAATGATAAGATATTTATAAACCTTTCTTAGATTCAAGGCTTAATGTGTAAATGCACTCCTTTTTTCTTCTTGCCTATTAAAGCGACAGCTATTCCAGCCATTATTAATAAAAACAATCCTGCCCAGCTTGAAAGAATATTATAAACAAAAAGCACATACTCTGTCTGCAAAAAGTAAGGCAAAGCCCTATCGGCTTCCCCAAAATAAAGCAAAAGCCAGATAATAGAAAGCATGATAAAGGCCGCGGCCTTCGATATTTTTGTATAAAATACTCTGAATATAAAGCTGAATAAGGCCAAAAAACCAAGCAAAATCAAAAGCCCTCCAATATCTTCCGCAATCTGCCCCTCAAGGATTCCTTTTTGAGCCAAAGCCGCAGTGATAAACAAAGATACAACCATTGAAACAATAATCGCAATCTGCCTGTTTCCATGAAAAGCATTCTTAACAGCAAAGAAAATTATGGCGTAAAATAAGATAAAGATAAAAACAAACCTGACAATAGTATTATTAAAAAAGTCAGTTATATTGAAATATCCTGTTCCGTATTGCGCAAGAGCCAAAGGCATAAGCAATACAAAAGATAAAATTACTGATAAAAACCAATATAATCTTCTCATTCTATATCAAGTTTAAATTTCTTTATAAAACTTGCTCATTTAGAATAAATATCCTCAATCAACCTGCAATTGAGAAGACATTGTCCTTGGCTTATAGAATATCAAAACCAAGGCCACTAACAAAGCAAATCCATTAAAAATATTAGCAGTATAAGAAGAGGCTGACAGCACATAAGGAATATTGAGCCCGAAAAATGCAAGTATCTGCAAAATCGCCCCAATCCCAAGAATAACTCCCAGCACTTTAAAGAATGCATTATGGGCTCCAGCCATCCAAATAATAACTCCTATAATCAGCAGCTCAAAGGGATAAAATGCCTGAATATCTGGCAGTCCAGTAATAGCATATCCTATCCAATTGGCAATAACTGACAAACCCAAAACAATCCCAAGAATAACATTAACAATCCTTCCCATTGTCTCAAATCAAAGCCATGATTATTTATAAATCTTACCTCTCAATTTCCCTGACTCTGATTTCATCAAAAAACTCGCCTGTTCCTATAATGCCAAGCGTCTTTCTTTCATTTACCTTAGCATCCTCTAACAAATCAGGCTGGCCTAAAAACTCCCTTCCTTCATCTTTTAAATTAAACTTTTCAATAAATGCAATGTTCTTTCCAATTTTATTAAACATCTGACCCTTGGTCAAAGAAAAAGCAAGCAAAGTAAACGCAAACAAGGCAATCGTCAAAATTACAAGTATAGTTACTGGAATGCTTCCCCTTTTGTTTCTCCTTAAAATGCTCTCCCTATTAACAATGCCATAATAATTGCCTAATTCTTTAATTATCCTTTTATCTCTTCCTTTATTTCTAATCATAATCGATTCCTCTCCCTTAATATAACTCCATCTATTATTATAACATCTAATATTAATTTATTATCTTTAATTTTCAGCATTTTAATTCGGCCCCCTTATTTTCAAACTCCAAAGAAACCATTTTTCCTTCCCCGCCTTTCTCAATTCCTATTTTTTGCATCCTATTACTATTAGTTAATTCATAAGCATAAAAACTGCATTTTATATCGTTTGCTTCAAGCTCTTCCAATACTTTTTGAACTTCATTTCCTAATTCATTATATTTCCCGGTCCTTAATAATTCAATTAATTCTAAATTGCCAGAGCCTTTTTTTTGCAAAATAGCAAATAATGTTTGTTGAGTCTGTTTCCCAGAATCCTTTTCCTCAATGCTCTGAAAATTAAATCTAAGTCTTCCAAATTCCCCGCTTATATAAATAAATACAAAAGTTAATAAAACAATTATTATAGTAGCAACTACCCATGTTAATGTTTCCGCCCCCTGCGCTTTTTTGCTTCTAATGATGCCTGCCATAATCGATTCCTCCTTCCATCAACAAAGATATCTCAAATAACCTTCCATAATCTATTGACTCCATATTGCAACAGCTAATTCTGTCTTTCCCTCCTGTATTCCAGCTGTCTATTTTATCCAATTGCATTTTGCTCTACTTTTCCTATAGCACTCGTGATTTCCACGAGCACAAACTCTCCTTTTTCATTTAAAGCATAAAATCTCTTCATTGAGCAAAAAGCAATATTTATCCTTGAATCTTTTTGCCCACAAAATGGCTCAAAATTCATATCTCCATAATGTGCGTCATAATCTCTCCCTTCATCTCCTGTTTTTTCAACTCTTATTCTAACGAAGTACTCCTGTTTTCCAGAATAAGTGGGAAGCGAATTATCATTAAAGTAAAGATTGCATTCACCTTCAATTTTCCCTTCTTTTATTCCCTCCAAAGCTTCTGGCTTCAAGATTCCTTTCTCAACAATACATCCAATAATCTTATCACTTAAAATAGAAGCCTCTTTCTCTCTTATATCAAGAGGCTTTCCATAAAATAAAACAACTGCAGAACCAATTCCAATTGCAATAATTACAAACATCAAAAACCAATAAATACTAAGCACTCTTTCATCACCTTTTTTATTCATCCTTCCTAAAGCATTATTATTTACACCTCTCAACATCGTCTCATCCCTCTCCTCATTATAACAGATAATTCTCCTGCTTTTTCCTTTATTCTCACTTTTTTCATATCACTTAATACTTTCATCTTATTACCATTATTAAATAATCTCCATCAATTCTCGCATCAGCATTGACATTATTAAAAAATCCATATCTATATCCTGAATATCCTGGCTTGTCATTTAATTTCACTATAACATTCTTATTTACATTATCTATTACTATTGGTTTTTCCCTGAATTCCTTGGCTTTATCAATAAAATTTCCATCTAATAAAACTTTAATTTCCATTCCATGCTTGGCAGAATCAATTATCAAAGCAACTTCCTTTGCAGTTTTCTGCTCAATTAAAAAAACATTTGAGCTCTGCCTCGCGACAAAAACAAAAAGCAATACTATAAACATAACTGCCAAAATCAAGAATATAACATCACTTACAATCAGATTCCCTTTTTTGCTTTTCATATTTTCCTTTTCTTTTTTCCTTTTTTAAGCCAGACTAGTAAACTGCTTGCAATCAAGTTTCTCAACTGTTTCCCCATCAAACGGATAAATATTTGGAGGTGTAAATCCTTCGTCTCCAGAGCTCAAAACTAAGCCTATTAAGCCGCCAAGAATACCCCCTGTCTTTGCTGAGGCACTTGTCCCAAGTAAAACAAACCCAGATTGTACAAGTTTAGCTGAAGCAATTCCGGCAGCAGGAGTTGCCATAACTGCAATTGTAATTCCTGCTGCAATCCCGACTCCAGTTGAAATTAAAGTAATCCCTCTTCCCTGCTTTATAATTCCAGTTATAATAGCATATCCCTTATCATATCCAAAATCTATATTTTCATTATAAATATCTAAAGGAGTTCCAGCTTCTGTTGTTTTCTGCAATATAGATTCTCTGACTGCATCTAAAGAATTAACGCCATATAAATAATTCAAATAACTCTTATCTTCATTAGGAATTTTCTTTGCCTGCAAATACCTATAAAACTCCTCTGCCTTAATTGTTCTCAATTCTTCATTTCCCTTGATTTTTTCATCAAATTTAATAGTATTGCATATGGCGCAATAATTTTCCTCAAATCCAAATCCTGTAGGAGCATAATCTATCTTTCCCTCTCCCATTTGATACCAGCAATCATAAAGCAAATCAGATAATTCGTTAAATAATTCTTCTTTAGTTTCTGCTTTAATAGTTACTGCATCTTTCCCTAAATTATTGCACTCCTCTCCTCCAGAAATGCAAACTTCCTGCGTCTTGCATTGCAGGCTTGTACTCTTTCCCAAAGCACTTCCTCTCAATATAACAGAATTCCTGCAGCTTTCCTTATTCACTTCTGCTTTTAAGTTTAAAGATACAATAAAAGCTAAAATTATGACAAAGCTCACTATTAAAATAACTATGGTTACTATCTGCTGGCTTGTCAGCTCGCCTCTTTTATTTTCTTTTTCCATTTTATCCTCCTTTAGTAAACTTCTGTATTAAAAAATACAGCCCTATTAGTATTAAAGCAAAGAAAGCTATCCAGCTTATAATTCTGACTATTTCCTCGTAATCAGCTCCTTTTTTGTTCATTCTTTTTTTCATCAATTTTCTTCTTTAAATTTTTCTTATACTAATCTCATTATTTTGCTTTTTAATTGTAATCTCGCTCGGATTAATGCTTATTCCATTAATCCCATTTTCAATATTAATCTTCCTGCTAGTTATTTTGCATACTCCAACACTCTCGCACTTGCTGGCTTGGTTTGAAGAAAACCATCCTGGTTTCTCACAAATACAAATGCATTCTTTATTCTCGCATGACTTTGGCTTTAAAACTCCACTTCCAAAATAAAGCAATAGCCAATCTCTCGGCTCAGTCAAGACATACTGATACTTGCTCCCTGAACTTTCTGTAATTCCAATTCCTTCTATTACTCTATCCAAAGAAGATTCTGCCTGCTGAATCTTTCCCTTATTAGTAAAAGTCGCATATAAATTAAAAAGCAAGTAAAGTAAAATAATAATGCAAATTATCGCAATTATTAATTTTAAATTAAATTCGCCAAGTAAAAACCCTTTTTTGCTTTTCCTCCTTAAAAAAAGATAATTATCTCTAATAAAGCCTGACTTGCCAGCTATTCTGCTAACTCCTTCTATTAACTTAATCATCTCTTACCTCTTTTTATAAACCTCCCCTCCTATTTTTTCAGCTCCATGAATCACTTCCAACTCCCCTCTATATTTTTCATCAATAAAGATTATTCCTTTTTCATCTGCTTTTCCAACAAAAGGGTCATTTGTCCATGTCCATAGCTTAAGCCACTCCCCATCCATTTTCTTGTAAATTTCTCCTGATTTTTTCCAGAAATAATAATCTGTTTCTATAAAATCCTGCTGGCTCCCAAAAGACCTTCTAACACTAATAAAATTCTTATTGCTCCCTTTCGTTGTTAGTCCAGCAAGATTCTCATCTTTAATTAACTGCTGGTAATAAGGGCTGCTCAAATCAACTTCCCTCTCTCCTGGCCCTAAATCTTTGAAATAAGGAAAAATATAATTCCTAAAACCAACAATCGCTCCTATAACAACAACTGTTAGTACTAAAACTGCAATTCCTATTTTCACAATCTGATCAGTCGTTAATTCAGTCATCTAAATAA
This sequence comes from Candidatus Woesearchaeota archaeon, assembly GCA_964468255.1. Taxonomy (GTDB): domain Archaea; phylum Nanobdellota; class Nanobdellia; order Pacearchaeales; family GW2011-AR1; genus VGKP01. The sequence goes on from CAYXTB010000002.1 coordinate 37,413, forward strand.
GTTCTTGATATATTCTCCTATTGTATCAAGCCTGTCTCTAAGCAAAAATCCAAATACGAATATCAATACAAGAATAGTTATTGCTATAATCCACGGAATTAGTGTATCCCATGCCAGCTCGCCCCTTTTCCCTATCTTTCTCATTTAAATCTCTATTCTTTAATATTATTAAACCTAATGCTCTCTTCATCTGCTCGATATCGAATCTGCCTATCTTATCAATATCTCGCAATAAAAACCACATAATTTATAACTCTCTTGTTCTTTAGGAATAAACAGGATTAGCTTAAAAAAGATGGTAACAACTAAGGACATTATTAACAAATATTCCAGAAAGATTGAAAAAGAGCTTTATTCGCCCTACTCTTCTCCTAATCAATCTAGGGAATATCAGCAGTTCAAAAGCGAGATGATTCCTTCCTTGTCTCCTTATGAAAAATGGGCAAAATCTCTTGGCTCTTTGATTGGCCTTAAAATCTCTGAAAAAGACCGCCTTAAAATCCAAAAATATCTTGAAACAGCTCATTTAGATATTACCCCTTCCCAAGCCCTTACTCTTTCAGTTATTTCAATGCTTCTCGTTTTCTTCGGTATATTATTAATAGCAGTTGCAATTTATTTTATAACTGCCTCTTCTGCTACTGACAATTCAATAGCAAACCTTGCATTATTCGTCTTATTGGGAGCAATTGCTTCTGTCTTTGTCTTTTATTACACATATACAATGCCAAAGCGTTTATCAAACGCCTGGCGCTTAAAAGCATCAGCACAAATGGTGCCTGCAATTCTTTACACGGTTGTCTACATGAAACACACTTCAAATCTAGAAAGAGCAACTAATTTCGCTTCAGAGCATTTAGAAGGCCCTTTAGCTTTAGATTTCAAAAAAATATTTTATGACGTTGAGATAGGAAAATTCCCAACAATAAAGCAATCCTTGGATAATTATTTAGAAATTTGGCAGTCAGATTCCCCTGAATTTGTAGAATCTTTCCATTTAATAGAATCCTCTCTTTTTGAGCCATCTGAATCAAGAAGAGTAGAAATTTTAGAAAAAGCCCTCCAAGTTATTTTAGATGGCATTTATGAAAAAATGCTAAAGTATAGCAGAGAAATTAGAAGCCCCCTAACAAATGTCTACATGTTGGGAATTATACTACCAACTTTAGGTCTTGCTCTTTTGCCTCTTGCATCAACCCTCTTAGGCGGAATTTTACAATGGCAGCATGTTTTCATAATTTTCAATATAATAATTCCATTCTTTGTCTTTTACATGACATCTGAAATTCTTTTAAAAAGGCCCGGCGGTTATGGAGAATCGTCTGTTTTAGAATTAAATCCTGACTATGAAAAATATGAATCAAGAAAGCCATGGGTAAAATCTGCGCTTATCTGCTTCCCTCTTTTAATCTTAGGACTTTTACCTTTCATCTTCCAAATAGATTTCCTAGTAAATTCTATAGGTCTCCAAAATGATTATCAGCTAAAGGACTTAGGCTTTTCCTTTTCAGGGCTTGCAGATGCATATTTATTTGACTTCAAAACTATAAATGGAAAAACAGTCGGCCCATTCGGACCCTTTGGAGTCCTTCTAAGCTTACTCATCCCTTTAAGCATCGCACTCTTCTTTTCAACTGCCTACAAATTGAAAACCCAAGAATTAATAAAGACCCGAGAAAATACGAAAACTCTTGAAGAAGAATTTACAAATTCTCTCTTCCAATTAGGAAATAGGCTAGCAGATGGAATTCCAGCTGAAATAGCTTTCGCAAAAGTTGCTCAATCAACTCAAGGTCAGGCCACTTCTTCTTTCTTTGCATTAGTTAATCAAAATATCCAACAATTAGGTATGTCCCTGGATTCTGCTATTTTTGATAAAAAAAGGGGAGCCATCATTTACTATCCATCTGCTTTAATTGCAACCTCAATGAGAATTCTTGTTGAAACTGTTAAGAAAGGCCTACAAACAGCTGCTCGTGCTTTAATGTCAATCTCTGATTATGTAAAAAACATTCAAAAAATAAGCCAACGCCTGCAAGATTTATTAGCAGAAGTTATTTCTGATATGAAATCAAACATGACTTTCTTAGCTCCGCTTTTAGCAGGAATTGTAGTCGGTCTTTCAGCAATGATAACACTCATTCTCAACAAATTACAAGGATTCCAGCAATCTTTGTCTTCCCAAGCCGGAGGAGAAGCAGTAGGCCTAGGAACTCTAGGAAGTATAACAAAAATCTTTGACTTAACTACCATGATACCTCCATACTTTATCCAGATTATAATTGGCATCTATATTACAGAAATCGTCTTTATTTTGACATCTGCTTTAGTTACAGTTGATTCAGGAAAAGACAAATTAAGGGAAAAATACGACCTTTCCAGATATTTAAAGAGAAGCATTCTCATTTATCTAGGAACTTCCTTCCTCGCCATTCTGGCTCTCTCGCTTTTAGCAACAATAGCGCTTTCCGCGCTGTAATCAAATATTCTCCGCATTCTCATAAAGCCACTTTTTCCATCTTGGAAAAACATCTTCTGACAAAAGCAGTCCTTTTTCCTCCCTGACTTCATCACTGATTTTGTGAAATATTGTATTTGCCAAAGAATTAAATTTTGCTTCTAAAAGCTCTGGCTTATTCAATTTTTCAGCAACTTCTACAATTTCCTGCTTGCATCTCCCCCTCAAAATAATATTATCATAAACTGCATCCCAATTACCTGCCCATCCTTTAACTCCTGAAGCGATTGCTTTTATCACTTCAGAACCCCCATTTATCAGCTCTGCCGTCGGCTCCAATTCATCTTTCTCAACATTATATTTTAACAAATCAACAAAACCTCTTTCTTCTAATGGATCTTGAGTCCAGTGCTTTCTAACCTCTGTGACTGAAACAACTCTCCTTACACTATGCAAACCATCTGGAGTCCTGACAGGATTTGCGACAATAATTATATCAGTTGCTTTGAAGCTTGTTTTTTGGACATCCAAATCATTGACAACTCTATCAAAAACCCCATAAGGTGAATCTCCGTGAATTGTTCCTGCAACAACATTTGCCAATGCTCCCACTCTCATCGCCTCATAAAGCGCCTTAGCTTCTGAACTCCTGACCTCCCCAACAATTAAAGCAGAATCTCCTAATCTTAAGCTTGCCCTTATTCCCTCTGATGCCTCAACTTCCGTTGTTCCAGAAACAAGAGCGCTCCTAACTTTCATCCTTAATATGTCATATCCTATTTTGCGCAAAGCATCCACCGGCAATTCCAACGTATTATGCGCGATAATATTTTCGCAAATAAAATTCTCGTATTTTGGTACAGAAATATCATATACATATTCGCTATTCGCATCTAGTATTCTTATTTTTTTTACTTTATCCCAAAAAATATCAGATACAACAACTTCTCTTAGAGGGTCTATGGGATTTGTAATGCCTAATGGAACTTCTCGCAAAAGATTTTTAAGACGCTCTCTGCCTACATTCTGCCTCAACGTAATATAATCATGCTTATTGAATTTTTTTCCTAATATCTCGTTTAACTCTCTTTTCACTTCCAAAGAAAGAGGAATTATATCAGAAGTGTCATATGTTGAAATTCTGGAACACAGCTTTTCCAAGTTGGTTTGTTTTGACCGCACTAAAAATCCTATATTCTTTTTAAAACTATCCAGCATTTTTACAGAGCCTATCCTGCAATTAACAGTATTGTCTTTCCCATAGTGCGTATCTTTTGATTTCTCTAAGGTGGAAACTCTTAATACAATGCTAAATCTCAATAAAAGAGAAGTAATGTCGTTAATTAATTCTCTTGAACAGCTGGAAAAGGTAACCTCTTTGTCAGATGCACAGCCATCACCGCTGAAAAACCCTTTTAGTAGCCAGCCAGTTTGTTCATCAGACAAATCATGCACCCATTGAGGAATTTCTTTAGTATAAGAATTGCCCTTTAAATCTAATATATTAATCATTATTTCTTTAAGCAGAGTAGAATTTATTACTGATGAAAATTTATCGCTATGCCCTTTAACATCAGAATTAAAGCGTTCTGCAATTTTTTTGACAATTTCTCTATTTTCTTCTTCCTCAACAGAAATAATGACCGATCTTTTATCATAGCATCCGTCAGCCAACCAGAGACCGATAAAATTTAAAAAAACTTCGTCAAGCAAAATCTTGGCAGGCATAATTTTTGAAGCTCCTTCAGCCTTAATAAAAAATTCTCTATCTTCCATCTTATCTTTAATTTCCTTAAAAATTTGTAGTGGCAATATTTTCTTAATTGTCCAATTTTGAATTGTAGATTTTTTATATCCTAAAGAATATCCTAAAGAGAATAATTCTTTCCTGTAATCTATTATATAACAATCAACTCCTCTTCCGGAAACAAATATTTTCTTATTTAATATCTTAAGTTTGTCTATATTATCCAATAAACCGACATAACTCAAAGAATTATTAAATGGCAGTTTTGAAGGTATTGCTATAAAATCTCCTTCTTTTATCTCTTTAACTTTAGCTTCTTTTAATATGTTCTTCTCATCTAAACTGAATAAAGAATGGTCTCCGGTTACCTTAATTTTCTTTCCAGAAGTTGTCGTGACTTCGTAAATTGGTTTGTTTACTTTGTGTCTGATGAATTTACTAGGCTTCACCAAAACTATTTTTCCCTTTTTATCAACGCAGAAAACTTCAACTCCTTCAGTATTCGCTTCTTTCTCCCTATCATCAACATCAGTAAAACCATTTTTCTTTATTCTTTCATCAATAAGTTCTCCAATCTTAGTTTTCCTGAACCTACCATTTTCTTTGACAACTACTCTGGAATCTCCTGCAACACTATCCTCAATAACAATCGTCCTAATCTTCTGCATAATTTCAAGCATAAGTGATCCTAATAAAGAAGTCTTTCCAGAGCTCCTAGTTCCCGCAACTAATAAAGTTCTGTTTCCATCAACCAAAAAACTTAATAAACCTGCTGCAAAAGAGTTAATCATTTTATTTTTAATAAAAAGAGGCAGAGTCCAAGGCTCCTCCCTATGTCTTCTAAAAGCATAAGCTAAACCGCTGGGAGATAGGGGCTCTTTTATTGCCGCAACTCTAGATCTAATTCCTCCAACAACTAATT
>CAYXTB010000002.1:42549-67469 GCA_964468255.1 Candidatus Woesearchaeota archaeon
TTTGCTTCATCTAATGGCCTTCCAGATTGCAACCTTAATTTTGCAGCCCAGGATTCAGCATCCTCAAAACTAGGCATTATATTTGTAATGCATTCATCAAAATCCTGATGCCTTACAAAAATAGGATTCTGTGCAATCGGAGCATTCAAAACAATATCCTGTAATTTCTTATCTAAAAGAAGAATCTCAATCAAGCCAAATCCTACTGTATATCTTACTAAAATCCTTGCTAGTTTATTTAATTCCCTATTCGTCAATTGAATTTTCTTATTTTCCGCAAGCTCCGTTAACAACCCAAGGGCAACATTAAAGAAAACCGACCTTGTCTTTTCAGGATCAGTAAATTCTTCTGCTTTCGGCCTGTGCTCTACAAGTACATTTCTTGCTAAATGCAATAGCATATGATGCTCTTCATTCAAAGAATACTCCGGAGGAATTATATGATAAAAATACTTTGCATCGTCTCTTCTTTTTAATATGCTGACTGTAATCCTTTCATATTCTGACTCAAGCATATATTGGTCTATTAATTCTGCTCTCTCTGGAAGTTGGGAAACTAATCTTGTAAAAGTAAAATTAGGCAATACATCTGCCCTAAAAATAGATGCATAAATTTCTCTCCCAACCACATTTCCAGCATACTTCTCAATTAATTTAACTAGCTTTGTATTTTCAAGCATTGCAAGGAATCTTTCCAGTTCATACAAATAATGCTGGCTTCTAATAAATTGCCCAACAACAATTGCGCTTCTTAATTCCTGAACTCTCCTTTTTAATTTTAAATAGCAGGAATAAGAGTCCTGCCTTAATAAATTCAATAAATAACTCAATTCTTCATGCACTTCAGAAATAGAGCCAAACAATCTCAATTTTTGCACGCCAAGAATAGCCTCCTGTTTTACAAGGTAATTATAAATTCTTGCTATCTCTGCTATTATCTGAACTTGCTCGAAAGGATAATGATAATTCTTCTGCTGCACAAAAACTATTCTCGCGATTCCGGGATTCTCTGCAAGCACATCAACAACACTAGCCATCACTCTAGGATTCTCAGCAATATCAGGCACAAAATTAGCTCCCAAAAAGTTCATATAAAGAACCTCCTCTCCCTGCTTTCTCTCAATTTCAGTCGCAAAAATCGCAGCATTTTCCTTAAATATCATCTTTCTTTTTCCCCTTTAATAATATCATACTCTATAACTCTTCCATTAAATACATTTCTATTTTAGCAGACAAAAATAAGAAGATATAAAAATCTCTTTTTTCTTATATAAAAATGTCATTTAAAGATTTTCCATTATGGCTGAAGAGCGCCCTTATCTTTTCAATATTGCCCATAACAATCTATTCTATCTATTTCCTCATAATAGAGCTGGAAAAAGCATTCTCCCAGTTCCCTTCCTCTGCTCTTAATACAGAAATATTTCCATCTTTAAGCCTCTGGAAGTATTTTGCCTATTTTATGCTTCTCTTCTGTATTGGCGCGATTGTAGGCCTAGCTCTCAAAAAAGTATTTGACAAGTATCTCAAGTCTTCTTCTGCCTAATAACAGAAAAACCAAACTATTTTAAACCTCTTCCACCTCTAAAATACATGAATGAAGAGGCGCAATATCCAGTACAGCAATTTTCCCAGGATTCATCTAGAGTAAGAGATTTAGAAGAGAAAGTCCGCCTTTTGAAAGACCGCCTTCTTCTCTTGGGCCAAACTCTTGTTAACGAAAGAGAAAAATCTCTCTTTGACTTAAGAGAAGCGAAAAAAGCCATATTAATTTTAAAGGAAGATAATAAAAAAATTAAAGATTTATTATCAAGAATGGTCGAGCAAATCTCAAATATGGCAAGAAAAGAAGAGCTTCTTATTTTACAAAGACAATTCGACCTCTTTAGAGAGCATAAAAAAGAGAAATAAAAAAGAGAAAAATGGGAATTATAGAAGATATAAAAACAATGATGGAAGAAGGAAAAACAGAGCAGGACATAGTCAACGCTCTGCAAAAGCAAGGCATGAACGCAAGAGAAATAGGAGACTATCTCACCCAAACAAAAATTAAGCAAGCTGTTTCCGATACATCAGGAGAGGGAAATGTAAAAATGACTCGCCCGGTATATGAAAATCAAGGAATGCAGCCATCAATGCTTGGATCAGAAAAATCTAAAGCTCCTTCTCCTCAATCTGACAAGGCTCAACAAGGCTCTCAGCAGCAGGACCCTTCTGAATCCGATTCAGTAGGCTATGATTACCAGCCAGCGCCTGCAGAAGATTATTCCCAATATGACGAATACTCTCCCTATCAAGCATCGTTCTCTCCAGACATGATAACTGAAATAGCAGAACAAGTTGTATCAGAGAAACTTTTCGCTTTAAGAAATAAAATTGACTCAATTTTGGATATGAAAATCCTTTTTGAATCCAGAATTGCATACTTAGATGAAAGATTAAAGAGAATAGAATCCATAATTGACAGGCTTCAATTATCAGTCTTGCAAAAAGTCGGTGAATATGTGAATAATGTTGAAGATTTAAAAAACGAAGTAATAGAAACCCAAAAATCCTTTAAGTCCATGATTGATTCTCATGCCAAAAGCAAATAAGCAAAAATCATTAACATCAAACTACTCCTTCTTATCCCCTGTCCCTTCTTATCTCCTGTCTTAACCAAAACCCAGCTTGCAATCGCGCTCACAATCAAAAGCAAAATTGCCCCTAAAACTCTTGATGAGAAAAGCCAGTCAACAAATCTGAATATATTTTCATCCGAGCCATAGCCATAATCAATGCTTCCAGGAAGATAAGGAGTTATAAAACTGGAAAATACGATAACTCCAGATACTAAAAAAGCTATGAAAAGCAAAACAGCAAATGCGATCCCCAGCCCTTTATGCATAAATTCGGCCTCTTTTCCCACCAATCCAAGCAAAACAAGAATAAAAAACAAGCTGATAACTAAAATAATAGCCCATGGAATTATAGTTAAAACGTATCTCTGCGCACTTGCAACAGAAATGAAGATGCTTGCAGCGGCTAGTGCTATAAAAACATTGAGCCATGCCGACTTCCCTAAAATTTCTGTTTTATTCAATAATGCTGCTACAACCAAAGTTACAAGCAAAAAAGCAATGATGGGTGCAAAATAAGTTACAAATGAAACATCAGCTGGCATTTTTTCTCCTATTTGTTATGTTTATACCAAGGCATTACAAACGCATCAGGCTGCCCCTCTTTTCTTCTTTCACTCTCTCCACTTGATACAGAGACTGCAATTATAACGCCAATCAGCAATACCCCAAAAATAATCCAGCCCACATAATCTCCGTAACTAAGCGGAGCCCACCCGTATCTTTCAAAAGCCTGCATTATTATAATTATAAAAACAACAACCCCAATTGTCCCAAGCCCATACATCCAATATCTTCTCTCATCAGAAGGTATGAAAATCCCTACTAATATTAACAAAGAAAGCATCACAGCAAGCCCAATTCCGAGCCTAGGAAATAATTCTCTTAGGAAATCAGAGAGGAACAAGCCAGAGCTGTAATTATATCCTATAGCCATAAGCCCAATAACAATAGCAATAATAAGATTAACTCCCTTATTTCTGCCAAAAATATTTATCGCAGATAAAATTCCAAAAACAATTGCAAACACAAGAAGAAACGGCAAAAGATATTCATAAATTCCAGCACCCTGCCACTGAGAAATTATCGTCCCTATATCTACTGCCATGCTCCATTAACTTCAAGCACGTTTAAATATGTTTCGTTAATTAAGCATATTTTCCAGCTATAGTCAAGGACGCTGAAGTTTTACCATTTGCGCCTTAACTATCAAGGGAAAGACATACAAAATTGGTAAGAAATTAATGTCTTTCACTATATAATAAAGAACTCTATGATTTCACACTTTCTTTCTTGCCACCAAATCCGAGAGCTATTGCAATAGCTACTATAATCACTACAACAAAAATAAGATTTGCCGTGAACGAGCTACTTCTACCGAAGAAATCGGCAATAGCTCCCCATGAATCAGTAATGAACAAGACTGCAATTATTAATGCTATTACAATTACGATCCCAATAGCAATCTGCACTCCTTTTCCGAGCCCAAACTCTCCCTCTTTAAAGAAAGCTCCAAGCAATATTAAAAAAACTAATATTATTACTAAACTAATTCCCAAAAAAGGAATTAGTCTTGATATGAAATCCTGAGCATACCCTACAGAAACAACAATTAATCCAATAGCCAGTGCAACTAAAGCATCAATCTGCTTCTTGCCTTTCCCTAAAATCTCGGATTTTTGCAGGATCGCAAAAACAATCGTAAAAATAAGCAGAAAAGCTAAGACTGACTGCCCTAAATACGTTGAAAAAATTGTGCCTCCGCTGACCATATCCACTCTCCGCTTCTATAATATTTAAACCTTCCCCTCTTTTTTTAACTGCCATAGAAAGTAAAAAACTAAAAGGCAAAATTAAACCAATTCTTCAGATTCCATGCTCATTCCACTAGAATCTCCCGCCACAATTTCAGCACCCTCTTCTCTCATAGGCAGAGATGATTTGTTGACAACAATCACATCTCCAATTGCCTTGACAAACTGATGAGGAATAATTACTCCTCTCGCCCCTCCCAGAACACTCATAAAGCTTGAGCCTACTCTTATCTTCCATCCTTCAATCTTGTTATCAACTAAATTAACTTCCTCAACTTGTCCAAAGAAATCTCCATCAGAAGTATAAACTTTCTTTCCCATAACCTCACTTAAACTTTTTACTCTTAACATGATTAATCCTATTTTTCACGCTTTTTATAGTTTATGTTTTTCAAGAATATATATTTTTCCTCTAATTTAGCTGTTTTTTCTTCAATTTTCAGCAAAAAATCAAGAGCCATAAAGTTTATATAAAACCTAATTTAAAAAAACATATGGAAACAGCAGAATTCAGAGATATTTTAGCAGCGATAATTATCCTTACTATTGTCTCCAGTTTTACATTTGTCCTCGACTCTCAGTGGTCTGCTGTTCCGCAAATCTTTCTTTTTTTTGTAATTATCATAGTTCTTTCAGTTTTCACAAAAAAGGCAATTGCATACGCACTTGATTCCGATGTAGAGCATGAGCTCTGGAAAATTGAGCGCTATGGATTCTCCCATACATCGCATTTCAAAACACCAAAATTGGCAGGCATAATTATTCCTCTTTTCTTTACTCTTGTTTCTTTGGGAAAATTCATAGTCATGCCTCTTCTGACTTATGAAACACGCGCACTAAAACATAGGGCAGCAAAGCGCCATGGATTTTACAGCTATACAGAAATGACTGATTTCCACAATGCATTAATCGGAGCCTCTGGAATAGTCATTCTCCTTATATTATCAGTCGTCACTTATTTGACTAGCTTTGAACACTTGGCAAAACTCTCAACTTTTTACGCTTTCTGGAATCTGCTTCCAATCTCAAAGTTAGACGGCACTCAAATCTTCTTCGGCTCAAGAATCCTCTATTCAATCCTAGCAGTCATCACTCTCATTTTCACAATCTACGCCCTGATTCTCTAATTAAACAGATAATTCTACAACAGCTAATTTTATATCCTCCATTTCTCTTCTTCACTCATGTCATTAATTAATATTAAGCCAAGAGAATACCAAAAAGCAATTTTTGAGACAGCAAAAAAGCGCAATACTTTAGTTGTTTTGCCAACAGGCTTAGGCAAAACATTAATTGCACTAATGCTAACAGTAGAAAAAAAATTCAAATATCCAGAAAGCAAAGTTCTCTTTCTTGCCCCAACAAAACCGCTAGTAGAGCAGCACTACAATTATTTTAAAACGCACCTTCCAGAGCTCTTCGCAGACTTCCAATTATTCACCGGCTCTGTCCCTGCTGAAAAAAGAAAAAACATCTGGCAGACAGCAGAAATAATTTTCTCAACTCCTCAATGTATCGCTAATGATTTAGATAATTACCTTTATGACCTAAATGATACGTCATTATTAGTAATAGATGAAGCCCATCGCTGCCTGAAAAATTATGATTACACGAAAGCAGTCAGATATTACAAACAACAATCCAAGTTTCCCCATATCTTAGGCCTAACAGCTTCCCCTGGCCATGAAACAGAAAAAATCAAGCAAATTTGTACCAATTTAAATATAGAAGAAATAGAGTTAAGAACTAGAGATTCTCAAGACGTAAAGCCGTATTTGCAAGATCTAGATTTTCAAAAAATAGAAGTTCCATTTCCAAAAGAGTTTATAGAACTTCGCACATTATTGCAAAGAATCTGGCAGGATAAAGTCGACAAAATAAGAAGCATTTTCCCAAATATATTTCCAATAAATAAAATAACTCTTCTTCAATTGCAAAAATCCTTGTCATTTCAAATAGCAAGAGGCAACAGGGCTGCCTTTTCAGGCATTTCTATAGTCGCCCAAGCAATTAAAATTTCCCACGCTCTTGAGCTTTTGGAAACACAAACTCTCTCTGGCTTGTATAATTATTTGCATTCTCTATTAGCGCAAGCAAAAGAGAAAAAAAGTAAGGCTGTACAATTTTTAGTAAAAAACCAAGATTTTAACGCGGCAGTTGTTTCATTAGAACATTTAAGAGCAAAGCATCAAGAGCATCCAAAAATAGAAGAAATAAAAAAAATCACAGAGCAGGAATTCCAAGAAAATAAAAATTCAAAAATAATTATTTTCACACAATACAGAGAAACAGCTAAAATAATAGTGAACATTCTCAACAACATACAAGGAATCAAAGCATCGGTCTTTATTGGGCAGGCTAAAAAATCCACTGCATCTGGAAGTTCTGGTATGAGCCAAAAAGAGCAAAAGCAGATTATAGAAGATTTTAAAACAAGTAAAATAAATGTCCTCTGCGCAACTTCAATCGGAGAGGAAGGCCTAGACATTCCCGAAGTTAATGCAGTTATATTTTACGAGCCAATTCCTTCTGCGATAAGAAAAATCCAGAGAGCAGGCAGAACAGCCCGCCTCTCGCCAGGCAAACTCAAAATCCTTGTCACGCAAGATACGAGAGACGTTGCTCACCACTATGCCTCATCAGCAAGAGAAAGAAAGATGCACAAAATTATCCATTCTATGAAAGAAGAAATAAAAAATAACAATAACAACAAGGAAAAAACCCTCTTTGACTTCAAATGAAAACCTCATTTCATAAATACTTGAAAGATTTAGAAAAAAGAAAAATAATCTCCAAAAAACCTCATCCGCTGGTGCCTTTTCTTCTATCTGCCGCACTCATCGTCATTTATCTATTAACGCCCAACCATGACAATGTCCTAGAAATAGCTTTTAAAATTCTTATAATTTTCTCAATAATTTTTGCCATAGCCCACTTAATAGTCGCCAAAATCCTGGGCAAAAAATAAAATGTTCCACAATATCTTCTCAAAAAAGAAAAAAGAAGCGCTTTCTATAAAAAATATAACGAAGATTATTATAGACAGCAGAGAGAAAAACTCTCTCGTTCCATCAGAGCTCTCTAAGCTCTCTATTCCAATAGAATTCCAGCACCTCAAAGTAGGAGACTACTTAGTCAGTGATATTGCAATAGAAAGAAAAACTCTCTCAGATTTAAAGTCCTCAATAATCAGCAAGCGCATCTTCTCGCAGATGCAGGAATTAAAGCAATACCCAAAATACTTGTTGATAATAGAGGGAAAAGATAAGGAAAAATACGATAATGAAATGCTCCACGAAAATGCCCTAAGGGGATTTCTGCTTTCAACAGCTTTGGAATATAAAATACCTGTAATTTTTACGCAGGATGAAAAAGACACTGCTCTCTATCTTTCATTATTAGCAAAAAAGAAGGAAAACAAAGAACTCTCCTTGCGCCCGTCTAAAATTGCTCTTTCAAAAAAAGAGCAGTTGCAATATATTTTAGAAGGCTTTCCTAATATCGGCCCTGTAAAAGCAAAGGCATTATTGAAAAAATTCAGCTCCCTGAAAAACATAATCAACGCCTGTGAAGAAGAACTTGAAGATATTTTAGGCAAAAGAGCCAAGGATTTTAAAAGATTACTGGAATAAATCTACTCAATTTTTTGTGCGCTGGCTTCGCCAGAATCCAAAACCAAACCCCCGAAAGCAAAGCCGCCGTAGTAGTCCCAGTAGTCGCCGACGACATCCAACCTCTCGCAATCGACGTCCCTGAAGGAAACCAAGCCGACAACCTCCACAAGAGGTTCCTTTACTGAATCAAATCCGAAAACATTTACTTGTCTAGGATATTCAGCATCATTTGCAATAGCAGATAATGCATCTACTTTCTTATCTTGAGTATGAACTAATCCTCTTGCAAGTCCGCCTTCCAAGAACTTTCCGTGTTCTTGCACTCCTCGCTCAAATGAACCATATGGAACAAAAGAAACATCATTATCAAGCAAGTATATTCCATTACTTTTCTTTACTCCATTAAGATGACTTTCAAGTTCTTTATTATCTATAATTATATTTCCTTCTAAATCTCTTAAAGGATTCATCCAAACTCCCTCTTGAGTCTTTACAATTCTTCCTGCTTGAAGCCATTTTGAGTCAAAAATCTGCAGTTTAGCAAGACTTGCAAAATTATAACTTGCAACTGCAAGAGATTCAGCAGTTGATAAGGGTTTAAAGGTAAAATTTGGCAAATCATTAGAATGGAAATATCTTTTCTGCATACTTGCTATATTATCATCATATGTATTTGGACCAAAGGCATGAGCATCAATTTTTCTCCCAGCATATTCAACTTGCGGATATAAATCAACAGATGGCAACATTTCTCTTTCTTGTGCTTTTCTCATTCCTTGTAATGTATCTTGACTCATGCTTTTTCCTAGAATATACTATTTATAAACCTTTCTTGTCGTCCTTAGACAAGAATAGCAAAAATCAGAATTTAACAGCCCAGTATTCCTCAATATTCGTATAAATCGGCCCGCTTTCCCTAAGCTCGCTTCTCTTCAAAATAAACTTATCAACCTTGAATTTTATCTCCTTTATTCCAAGATTTTTAACATACTCAAAAAATCCCTTTTTGTCTTTTGCGTATTTTACCCTTGCAATCGTCATATGGCTCATAAACCTTTCTTCCATCTTAAATCCCAATTCCTTCATTTCTCCGTCTATCTTTTCCTGCAATTCAAAAATCTCTTTTCCGCCTATTTTAATCCAGACAATCCTTGGATTTCCCCTGCGGGAAAATGACCCTATCTCACTCATTTTTGCCTCAAACTCCTGAAACTTGATTTTCCCCAGCTTTTTCCTGACTTCTTCTATTTTTTCTTTTTCAATCTCTCCTAAAAACTTTAATGTCAAATGCAAATTCTCAAGCTCTGTCATTTTTCCTGTAAATTTTAAATTTTCCAATTGCTCCTGTATCCGCGCAACTTCTTTTACAATAGCATCAGGAAAGTCAATGCACACAAATGCTCTAATTAACTCCTTTTTTTCTTCCATAATTATCTTCATCCAAGAAAATAAAAACCCACCTTTAAAACTATTATGCTACTTCGGAACAACAGCCGCAACGCTGTATTTCTTGCTCAGCGCAGAAGCAAGAACCTTTACATCATCAAGCTTTACTTTGCCTATATTTTCATCGTACTTGTAATAATCGTCTGACTTTCCAATCATCTCAAAAAACATTAATTCATTCATCACGTTCGCGCTTTCCTCTGATAAAACTCTTCTTAGCCCAATAGCCCTTTCTTTTGCCTCTTCCAAATCCTTCTCGCTCATATTCTTTATATTCTCCAACTCTTCCAAAATTATTTTTTTAACTTCTGAGACGGTTTCTTTAGTGGTCCCAACATAAATCAAATAATGGCTATAGCTTTCTTCAGCTGCTATGTCACTCTTTATTACATAAGCCAAACCTCTTTTTTCCCTTATTTCCAAAAACAGCCTTGAGCTCATTCCATTAGCCAAATAAGAGTCCAAAACTTCAAGCGCGTAATGCCTATTATCTAAAGCGAGTGGTGCGTGTGCCCCAAAAACAAAATGCGCTTGGTCTATTCCAGCCCTCTCTTCATAAGTTTCAGCATTTTTCTTTTTTATCTCTTTGACTTTATATTTGCTCTTGTTTGGCTTAAAATTCTCTTCTAAATATGTACAAATTTTCTCAAAATCAGCATTCCCGACAACAGTCACAATATAATTTTCAGGATTATAATTTTCCTTGAAATAAGCAGCAACAAAATCCCTATCTAATCTAGAAACAGTTTCTTTGCTTCCTATAATTAGATCTCCAAACGGCTTTTCATATAAGTTCTTTTCAATTTGTTCCATTACACTAAGTCTTGGGTTATCATGATACATTTTTATTTCTTCAATTATAACCTTTTTTTCTTTCTCAAACTTATCTTTATCAAAAATTGGATTATTTATTATATCTGTCAATACATTTAAACCTGCAAAAAGATGCTCTGAAGGCAATTTAAACCAAAAACTTGTTACCTCGTGGGCTGTAAAAGCATTTAGCAAGCCGCCTCTCTTCTCAATCTCCCTAGATATGTCTTCGTGCGTTCTCGTCTTTGTTCCTGTTAAGACTAAATGCTCAATAAAGTGCGCAATGCCTTTTATCTTCGATTCCTCAAATGCCCCTCCAAACCTGTTAGTAATGCTCAACGCAACAACAGGCAGCTCTCTTTTCTCCATAACGACAACGATGCCATTTTTCAGCTTTTTCCGCATGAATTTCATCTCCAAGATAAAATTACATGATTAATAAATATTTATATTCATCAAGGTCTTCTGGTTATTTCAGATTCTCGAAGGCATAGTCTTATCCAATACTTTACAGGACTTATTCTTTTATCCATTTCTATTGCATCATTTTTTCCCAAAAAATAGCGGTCAAAACCAGGAACTTTTATAGCTCTATCAATGACTAAATTAGCTCTCGCTTCATCTTTCATGTGCTCATAAATCTCCCTGCTTGAATAGAACATTTTCATCTTACAACTAGTAACCACAAATTAATAAATATTTATGTACAAAAGCGCATATTTAATAAACAACCATATTCACTAAAAATCATGCCAATCAACGCCAGTTACGAATACATAAACGCAGAAAAAGTCTATCTAAACGCAAAAACCTTAGATGAAAAAATAGTTGCCTTAGAAGAAATGATTCGCAAAGCACCACGACATAAAGGAAGTGAGAATCTTCTGGCAGAGCTAAAGACAAGGCTAAAAAAATTCAAAGAAAAAAAAGAAAAGTCAAAGAAAATAGGCAAAACATCTTTTAAAGGCGTAAGAAAAGAAGGCTTTCAAGTCGTCCTTCTTGGCCTGCCAAATTCAGGAAAATCCTCCCTATTAGCAAAACTAACCAACGCAAAACCAAAAATATCAGAGCACCCTTTTACAACAAAAGAGCCAGAGATAGGCACTTTAGATTATCAAGAAGTCAAAGCTCAAATTATAGATTTGTCAAGCATTGGCTCTGATTTCTTAGATATCGGCATTAAAAACACCGCTGACCTAATTATCATAGTAGCTAATAATCTAAACGACGTTGACAAGATAATTCCTCTGACTACTAAATCTTACGGCAAGCGATTAATTGCAATAACTAAATCTGACTTATTATCGCAAGAAGAATTAAGAAAACTAGAAGAAAAAATTCGCAGCAAAAGATTAAATGCAATAATTATCTCGTGCTATAATAATCATAACATTAACATATTAAAAGAATCTATTTTTCACGCAATGAACGTAATCAGAATTTATACAAAAGAGCCTTCTAAACCAGTGTCAACTATCCCTATAGTACTACCAGCTAATTCCAGCGTCAAGGACGCGGCAGAATCCATTTTGAAAGGCTTCTCTTTAAAAGTTAAAGAAACAAGAGCAACGGGCCCGAGCAGCAAATTCCCAAACCAAAAAGTCGGCCTCTCTCATGTTCTAAAGGACAAAGATATTGTTGAGTTTCATACGAAATAGATTAAGAAAAAATCAATTCTTTTGATAGATAATATATTGAATTAAAGTAATACCCCACATAAAAAACCTATCAAAAAAGAAAAAAGAGGCAGATAATTAAATGTTATAAAAAAGAAGGCAATTTGTGATGCATAAAAACCAAGTGCAATTAATATAGTTGTTATAGGTTGCCTGATCTTTTCTCACGATAATTTTTTACTATTTGGGCTGGTATACCTATTAAAACTAGAGCGAGTGAGAATATGCTTATCAAAATACTAAAAACAAATATTAAATCCATATCACTCAAAATTCTTCCTTATTGGAGAAATGATTTTCTCAAGCTCTTCAGCAACTGCATTCTTCAAATCAGCAGGATGCAGCTTCCCATCCGAGTACAATTTATGCAGTTCATGATAGCTCTTAATCTTCAAATTTCCCCCGAATTTCTCTGGCCTCTTAATAGTCATCTTTTTTATCCTCGGAAATATTATAAGTTGTGCAATCTGCAAAATCGGATTGTCTTCAACTTTCTTTTCAGGGCAATAGGCTCCTGAAATAGCTTTCTTAATCTCTTCATAAGAATCAGTAACACTGATTCCAGAACCTTCAACGCTCTTGCTCATCTTCTGCCCAGGCCCTTTTAACGACGTAATCAAGGGCGTATGAACAACCACAAAATCATAATCTATTATTTTATTCATATCCTTGCCAATCATATGCACTTTTCTCTGCTCCATTCCTCCAAGAGCAACATCAACTTTCAAATGCTTAATATCAGCAACCTGCATTAATGGATACCACAACTGCGATATCGTCGCATTATCTATATCCCTGGCGATTTCCTGCATGCTCCTCAAGCCCCTTTGAATAGTACTTTTTTGTGCCAGTTTCATAACATCCAACTGGTAATCCTTCTTAAACTGAAATTCGCTTCCCAAAATAATTTCTGCCTTGATTCCTATTGCTTTAATTGTCTTCTTCCAGTTTTCAATCTCTCTTTCAATCGCTTTTTCATCGCCTTTCCTGTTTAACAAAGAATGCACATCAGCTAATAGGATTTTAACTTTAAAACCTACTTTCTCCAAGTCCATGAGCTTTGTGATAGTCACAAAATTCCCTAAATGCATTGCTCCAGACAATTCATATCCGCAATAAACGCTGGGATTTTTCTTTTTCTTCAGCAATTCCCGCAAAGCTTCTTCCGTGACAATCTCGCTGGTATTCCTCTTTATCAGCTCAAACCTTTCTTTAATATCCATCTAAACCAAAACAAAAAATACTTTAATAACTTTTCCTATATTAACCCATAACGCTTTCTTACATCCTATTTATCTTTAACGCTAAAATGCTCAATAATTCATCAAGTAATATTAGATAATAATAGTCTTTGCTCATCTATTAACCTAAAACAGCAAATTTTATTATATCGTAAATCATCAATAATTATGCATCGCTTATCTTTCATTATCACAATTTTAGGTCTTTTTTCTCTTATTTCTCTTATTCTATTTCTCCCAGCTAAACCAATTAATTATCCATCACAATTAACAAGCCTACCAGATAATACCAAAGTCCAAATACATGGGAAGGTAATAGAAGAGGGGCCTTATGGCTCATCTCTTCTTCTTAAACTAAACAACAACATTTTCTTAATCTGCTCATGTCCTTTAAACATAAATTACAAAGGAAAAAACGTTTCTGCCCTTGGCTATAAAGACTCTTTTTCAAGGAAAAACAATATACAAGTCCTGAAAATAAAAATAGAAAAATGATTTTAGAAATTATTATTGCTTTGCTTTTAGGAATTATAGTTGGCACTTTCACAGGCTTAGCTCCTGGAATCCACATTAACCTTATAGCCACACTTCTTTTAGCTTCTCTCTCAAAATTCACAAACACTCCATTAATTGCATTGGCAGTTTTTATAACATCAATGTCAATAACCCACACTTTCCTGGACTTCATTCCATCAATTTTCCTCGGCGCCCCAGATGAAGACACTTTTCTCTCAATCCTCCCAGGCCACGAAATGCTAAAACAAGGCCAGGGCTATCAAGCCTCTGTCCTGACTCTTTACGGCTCTTTGATTGCATTGCCAATAATAATTATCTTCACTCCTCTATTCGCCATCTTCCTCCCAGAATTCTTTAATATAATTAAAGCCATAATTCCCTACTTATTAATTTTTCTTTCATTCTATCTGATTTTCAGGGAAAAAAACATTCTTAACGCCTTGGTAGTCTTCCTTCTTGCTGGCTTCCTGGGCTTTGCAACTTTTAATTTGCCTGTCAAAGACCCTCTCCTGCCGTTGCTGACAGGCCTCTTCGGCCTTTCATCCTTAATTATCAGTATAAAAACTAATCAGCAATTACATAAGCAAACAATCTCCCCTCTAAAATCAATTAGGCTGACTAAGCTGGAGTTTTGGAAAGCATCTTTATCAGCAGCAGTCGCTGCCCCGCTCTGCTCTTTCCTTCCTGGAATTGGCTCTGGCCACGCAGCAACTCTTGCCTCAGAATTCATTCCGCAAAAAAGAAAAGGCTTTCTTTTTCTGACAGGAGCAATAAATACAATTATAATGGCCATGTCTTTTGTAACAATTTATGCAATCAATAGAGCAAGATCAGGCTCTGCAGCAGCAATAAAATCCCTTCTTACTGAAATAACCTTGCAAAATCTAATTATTATTATCGCAATGGTAATTATTTCAGGAATCGTTGCTTTCTTTTTGGGCATAAAATTATCAAAGCTCTTTGCCATTCATATAAATAAAATCAGTTACAAAAAGCTGTCCATAGCAGTCATTATCATATTATTTATTGTTAACATTATATTTACAAATTGGCTCGGATTATTAGTGCTAATTACTTCTTCGGCTCTGGGAGTCTTTTGCATTTTATCAAATTCTCGAAGAATTAACATGATGGCTGCCTTGATTGTTCCTGCTGTTTTGTATTATCTAATCAGTTAAGCAAAAAGATTTTATAGAAAAAGGCAAGGGCACTCCTGTCCTCGATGACATTTACATGTGACTTCTCTTATACTGCTCAGGATTTTCTAAAAATTTATTTAAGGAATGAGTGGACTCAAGTCTTTCCATGTCAAGCCCACAAATTTCTCTCACCCCCTTGACACTTTCTCCTTGTAATAGTTTCAAAAAATCACTTGCTAGAACATAACCCATACACTCTATGATTTCAACGTTGCACAGATAACAATTTCTTTTCTCCATCAAAACCACTTCCCGATAGATTCTTGTTTCTCTTTTTCCTTCCCGAAAATGCTCTCAATATACATTTGTGTTAATTCCAAAGATTCCAGCAAATAAGGCGAAACTTTATACTTTACAGCCAAATCCAGAGCTGGTTGCATATATTTCAAAATGCTCCCTTCTGAAATTGTGAATATAATCTTTCCTCCGCACTTAGTACATTTCCCAACAAGTGGCGGTCTTCTATATTTATCATTGCACTGCACACAACGAAAGCCCTGCTGCGAGAATTTCCTTAAGTTGCCTCTTGTATCTCTTATAAAATGTCTTTCTATGATTAAACGAGCAACATCTCTGACATCTACTGCTCTAATTTTACCGCAAAGATTCATCATTTCCTTAACTTTCTCCTCCATCGTTGGAAGAGTTTTATAAGAAGAACACCTCTGTCCAAGATTAATATCATCAGTTGGATATGAATAATAAAGCTCAGTAAATTCTCTATTAGTTCCTAATCTATTTCTAACTTGCTCCATTTTTATCTCATTAGGATGTTTATGCCTTTCAGCCGCTTCGTATAATTCTAATGGGATTTCTTTAGAAATATCAACATCAAATATCATATCATCAACTTCATTTGCTTTTATTCTTACATTTAAAACCAAAGGAGCATCTTGTGTTCCTCCTCTATGCCCTGGAATAAATTTCCTGGAAAAATTCAAAAGCAAATCCATTAAAAGCATTATAGCTGCTTCATCGCCGTCGCAGTTATGGACCAATATATCATTAGCAAAAAAGTTATGTTCTTCTGCTACATTAAAGCAATAGTTAACTTGTGCCTCTATCTTCTCAATCTTCTTTACTTTGGGATAAACATATTTATCATCGTGCTCTATTCTCATTCCCCTTGGATTCTGTTTGCAAATGGCATTTAATATTTTGTTTTTCCTTTCAGAAAGAAATCCTATCTCCTTGAACTTCTTGACAAAATTAGAAGGAACTATTATTTTAGTTATTTTGAATTTTGGAATGCCTTTTCCTTTTCTTATATAAAAATCTTTGACTTGCGGCCCAGGTTCTTTTTCATATTCATAAAACTTTGTAAAAATTCCAAACCTCGATAAAACAAAGCTTAAATCATATTTTAAGCCCTCGCTCACGCTGTCGCAGGTTACTCGAATATCGCTCAAGCTTACACTCCCATCACCCTCATAATATCCTCTTAATAATGCCGCTATCTTTTCTTTTTTCAAATTCAAGAATATTGAAGGTATTCTCTTATTATGTGCATTATCCCCTGTTCCTAAATAATTTTTAAATAGCTCGTATAATAGCCTGGAAGAAAAAGTCAGGCCCTCCTCGTTTTCCCAGCTAGGCTTTATTTGAAAGCTTTCACCCATGACCTCCTTGACGAAGTTTCTAACTTCCTTGTTCCCAGCTAGGCCTAATTGATAAAAGCCTTTCTTTGAATCATTTTTTCTTAAATGTCCTTCAGAAATATATAATCCTATAACTTCAAGCAAGTTCTCATTTAATGGGACTATAATTGGCATCACCACATTATCTCGTTTAATAGCTATTCTCGCTTGGGAAGGCAAATCCCTGAAATTTTTTCCATTTCTATTCAAAATTTCTTTAACATAGCCAATTGGAAAGCTATCTCTAAAAACAAAATTCTGATGAGAGTTTAGTTTCTCAAATGTTGACAAATAATCTTTTACATTTCTTATCATGACATCATCTCTATCGGAAAAAATCTCAGCTAGAGAGATATTATCTATATCTTTTTCCTCTATATCTCTTTTATAGCTAACCATTAACTTACTGCCTTCTTTCAACTCATGTGCTCTAATTTCTTTTTTGCCCTGCAAATAGAATTTATGGTTTTCTGTTGCTTCTATTTTTCTTCCATCTTCTAAATGAATTCTCAAAAGCTCTATAGGTTGATGCTTTGTTATCTCGGCAACTTCTTTTGCCCCAGGATTGCTCCATGTTTTAATTCCTTTCACGTCTTTCTTCAAAGTTCCGTAGATATCGGCTTTCTCTTCTGGGTTATGCTTCTCAATAAAAGCTCCAATTTTTTCTATTTTCCATAATCCATTTTCATTAACTGAAATAAAATTATTGTAGCCCAGACAATCTCTCCTCATAGCAGCATGCATATATGGACTGGCAAGTAAAGCCTGCACCTTTGAAAATCCAATTAATCTTCCAACAGAAGTTGAAGCAGTATGCGGCGCAATGCATCCTAAAAGAACACCAATCAGCTCCTCTTTTTTAGAAGCATTAAAATACCTTCTTACCCCATATAGTTTTTCCAGCTCATCATCAACAAATTTTGTTATATTCAACAAAACATCGTCTGCTCTTTCATCCGGAGAATCAGGGCAAGAAGGCAGAATAACGTCATGAGGAAATATTTCTAACACTTGGTTATCATTTTCCAATTTATCCCCGTAAATATCTTCCTCATATCCTAATTCTTTTAATTTTTCAATTGAGGTTCCTATTTCTTTTGGCTTGAAATGAGTTAAAGGCATTTCTGTCATATCATATCTAATTGTTCCATCTTTGTTCACATGTAAATTATATTTTGCCCTCAAAACTCCTTTAGCCAAGTGCTCGCAAGAATGCTCTTTATTGCTTGTTCCTCTCACCCCTTTTATTACATCCTTTAACTCTTCATTTCTCAATCCTATCTTCTTCCTTGCATTCTCAAAATAATATGCTATATCTATACTTTTTTCTTTGAATTCAAGGCCTCTTCCATGCTCTTGGCATTTTTCATTCCAAACTCTATCACATTCAGGGCAATAATACCTCTTTATACAAATGGAATTACAGGTTTCGCATCTGGGGTAAATAGTTTCTTTTTTGCATTCCTGGCAAAAGAATAAAGGAAATTCAGCATTAACTTCTCCTGCAAAAATTGCAGCTTGAACGCTTCTTAATCTGCCTCCTTCATCTCCAACAGGAAACAAAGCATGCGGGCTTCCAGTCAATTTTCTTAGCTTTGCCTTTTCTGGTCTTCCCATTCTTGCTCCGATGAATGTTCCTGCCTTATCCTTAATTTTAAACTTACATAATTCATTTATAATTTCCAAGACGTCGTTTCCTAAACTCTTTCTTCCCTGAATTTTCTTAATTATTTCATCAATTTTATCATCAATTCTTACTACCCCTTTAGCATATAACTCATTATTAATTTCTATTCCCAAATTAAACAATAATCCTTTGCTATTTTCTTCATTTAAAATAGCACTTTCTATATGCACATTATGCTCACATCCCAAAATCTCCAGAGTTCTTTTTCCATTTGCAAACCTTTCTTTATCTATCTTTGAAAAAGGCAAAACCATCTTTCTTTCTACTATTTCGCCATGCACAATCCAGTCAATCAAAGACAAAAATTCTTCATAATTAATTTGGCTCCAATAATAAATGTAATCAGGATGTAAAGCAACTTTGAACTTTGAACTTAACTCCAAAGCTTTCTCAAAACCAGCTTTTAAATCTGATTCTCCTCCAGCTTTCTTTAATTCTGCAAGCCAATATTGCTCAACATATCCAGGTTTTTCCAAGTTATGATTTCTATTTAAAAAATCTCCATATGGAACTAATAAATCTCCAAGATAAATTATTTCCTTAACTTCAGGATAAAGCCTTACAGCCTCTTCATAATCTTTTATCTTTTTCACGCTTCCATTTTGCAGTTTAACAATTGGTCCATCAATTGAATCGCATGAAGCAATCGTGCACCCTTTTGTTGGCTTTTCAATTTTTAATTGAGTGCCTAATGCAATAAACCCTTTTGTAATACCCATTGTTCCAGGATGCAAAGCAAAAGCAGAATATCCTATATTTCTGCTTCTGCCATATCTTAGTCTAAATGCTCCGGATCTTGAGGGATGTGCAAACACTGGCCTTCCGGCCACTAAGTCCTGAATATAAGTTACTCCTGTCCTTAACCCTCCAGCTTCTTTTCCTTCTTTAATCTTCTTCTGCAAATTTATAAAATCTTCCATAAAATCCCAATCACTCAACTTGAAGCCTTTCTGTCTTAATCTCTTGACTCTTCCAATAATCTTAGAAGCTTTTTGCGCAACTCCCTCGCCCATTACTAATGTAAATCCAGATCTAATAAAATTGGTCTCTATTCTTTCTAAATCTTTATAGTTATACACTTCTCTATCTTCGCTTGGATCTCCTGTTAGCTGGATTGGTATGTTCCTCATCAAAAACTCTATTTCTTTTTCGCTTGGCAGATATTGTAAGTTAGTAATTCTCTCGTGATATTCATAACACTCATGAATCCCCCTTTTAATTTCATCTTCTGTCGGGTCATATTTCACATATCCAAAAACTTCTCTCAAATAATCAACTATTACCAGAGAAAAAGCTGCTTCAGTTCCGCCAGCTGATCTGATAGGACCTGAAAAATAAGCTGCCAAAAAATCCTTTCCTTCTCTTGTTTTTTTGATTTTTAGTTGTATAAATCCTTCAATTGGAGAAGATACATAACCTAAAGTTAAATAGCCTAAAGCAACTCTTATCCCTGCTTCCATTGCTTCAATATGCGAAGTGAATTTGCAATATTTTTCCTTTGCAATTTCTTCAGCAATTGTTAAGGCAATAGCAGGATCTAAACTTCCATATTCCTTTTCTAAATCTAAAATCCTATTAACGATTTTCTTATCAAGAATCTGTGGATACAAAATAGATATCAAACCAACTACTCTTTCCGCAAGAGAATTTGCTATAGGCACTTCCACTTCAGCCACGGGATCCAATCCTTTCTTTCTTGCTTCCCCTGCTCTTTCATAACTTCTTTTCACTTCTTCTTCAATTTTCTTAAAATATTCATTCATTTTCATTTTTCACTCTCCAAGATTTGCAAAATATTATTCCATCCTAAAACTCTAACAATTCCGCCATTTACGCTTTCTTGATTCCAAGGTTTATCAAAAAGAAAAACTCTTGTCCCACTTTCAGCGCAATCAACAACACATTTCAAATTATCTTCAACTATGCCGAGTGCCCCTAATCTCTTATATATCTCACCTTTTTTTGGTCCTTGTTCTCTGCAAAAGTCACCTGAATAAACTACATCTCTTATTTTCCCGCGGAAAAACTTTTGAAAAAACTTTTCTGTTTTACCTCTAAGACGAATTAGTCTAGTAGTAATCACATAAACTACTCTTCCCAAAGATAATTTTTCAATCGTCTCTTTAGCTCCCTCTATTAACTGGATAGAATCAAATTCTACCGAATCATAGAAATCATAAACTAATCTCCTTACCTCTTCTCCATTTCTGCCGATTCCGTTTCTCCATAAGTTATATTCTTTGATATCATTAAATTTCATAGTTTCTCCAATAATCTTTTTATAAAATTTGCAAGGACTTTGTCCAAATCAATTCCTATTACTTTTTGATAATTGCTCATGCTTGCACCTCCTCTTCCTCTTCATCTTGTTGTTTTATAATTACATTTTCAATCTTTTCCATACTTGTAATTTCCTCTTCGATTCCAAAATCAAATATTTTCAGTTCTCGTGTCTTTAAATTTAAAACAGGAACTTTTCCGGGATCAGGAATATTTCCCACTTTTTCCTCAAAATCTGTCTGTCCCTGCCAACAGCTTCCTGTAATTATTAAAACTCCATTATAATTCTCTATATCAAGTCTATGCACCTCTCCAGTGCATAAAACATCAGGAACTTCATTTATAACTAAAGGGTCTTTCCCTAAATTAGGTATATAAACAAAAGCAGAATGAGTCGGCGCTAGGTGTCTTCTCTTTAATAAATGCTTAACAGCTTTTGCAGGAGTTTTATGCGCTTTTGATTCTCTCAACTCAGGAATTTCATTAATAATCTCGTGAATACTCGCTCCATGATACATCAAGATTTTAAATTCCTTATCTTTCTCTATTAATTTAACAAGCGTTGGATTAGTTACTAATACTAAATTTTCAATCTCATACAAAGCAGAAGCATATTTTCTATCAATTAGTGGCTGTGGCTCGGCAACTCTTACGGCATCGTGCTGTCCAGGGCACATAAACATAGTAATATACTTAGGAACCTTCTTCAAATAATAAGCCAAAAGCGCATATTGCTCTTTCATGCTTCCAAGCTCGAGCAATTTCTCTTGTCCAGGAAAAATTCCTACTCCGTCAACATTATCTCCTACAAAGAAGATAAATTTTATTTTCCTGGCATTTTCATCCTCGCTGTTTAACCACTCTAAAAATCTCTCAAAACTTTTCCCTAGATGCTTCTTGCCTCCGCAGTGCACGTCAGACAAAAAAGCTACATTAATTTCCTGATCAAATCTCATTTTTTCTTGAACAAAGGCATCAGGAAAATAAATTTCATTAGCAAATAGCATATCTCTGCTTCCGGATGCTCTTACAGCAACAACTTCATCCAATATTAACTCATTTGCCTTTCTAAAAAGCTCTTCTTTCTCACTTCTTACTAGCACAGAGATTTCTCCAGTCAAATCTTCAAAAGTGATAATAACATTTTTATTTTTAGTTATCCTCTTGTCTTTCACAATTCCAATAATACTCAGGCTTTGCCTGTCATTTGATATTTTGCCTATGCTGGCAAGATTTTGTAAATCTGCTCTCTGCATCAAAATTCTTTGCAAAAACTGATATCTTGCTCTAAAATTCCCTGTAAAGTCTTCTACAGCCAACTTTTTATCAGTTTTAGTATCAGCATAAAATATTTTGTATCCTAAACTCTTCGCTTCTTCTTTTCCTCCTGCTTTCTCTTTGCTTTCCTCAACTCTTCCATTAGCTCCACTAGCCACTTCATTAGTCATTGTAACAGCTAACTCTCCCTCTTCTAAATTTTGTATGCTCTGTTCTTTTCTTACTTCCAAGCTGATTCCGAATTTAACAAACACTCTTTGCATTTCCTCTTTATTATCTCCTAACTTGCTTACAATATTCTGCACATACTCTATATTTTTATTCAAGGTTGACTTCGTGATAATCTTCTGCCCTAAAAACCTCTCAAGACCCTCAAGAAAATCTTTTGCACTTTTCGCGTCAGGAAAACTTTGCATTAAATCAAAAACCTCTTTTTCAATCAAAAGCCCTTTTTCTTTAATTAATTTTCTAATTTCTTCGTTCATCTTCCTCTCTTTCCTTTTAATGCTTATTTTGACAACTCTTTAACTTTATATTCTCTACTTTCCACTCAATAGTCGCAAATCAAACAAAAATTAATATTTAACACCAGTCACAGACTGGTGAAATTCTTGCACCTTAAATCCGTTATTTCATATTGACCAAATGCGCTAATTATCTTAGCATTATATCAGAATCGCCTGCATTAATTTTTATACTCAACAAGCTAGCACGAGCCATAAGGACAATTTGAACCAGTAGGAGATTCTGTGCTTACATACCATGAGCCATCACCTTGGCAAGTATTAACTGTAATAGAATATCCTCCACCGCATGCTCCTGAACCAACATTACATTTAACTCCTGGAGAATAAGTTCTGCCGTCATATGTACAATAAATAGGTGCAATAGCTTGACAAGTTACAACTCCCTGATCACTAACAGAGCGAATTGCTTGTCCTGATGCGCAGCTTCCAGTTATTCTTTTTTGTAAAATACTTGAATCAGCAGACAAAGAAACTGCGCCAGTAGTCGGGCTGGAGATAATGCCTGAGCCAGAAGCCCCAGTTACAGAACTAACTCCAGAACTTCCGCTAGTGATAGAAACACAGCTCCAGCCGCTAGCATTTGTTCTTGTTACAGCTTGCCCAGCACTGCACGTAATTCCATCAACTTCTTGAATAGTGTGTCCAAAAACAGGCGGATTATTTGTGCCATAAGCATATACAAAAAACGTTCCTGCCAATAATAGTACAACGCCTAAAATAATAAACAACTTTGTCTTGCTGAAATCAACCTCTATTTTCATATCACCTAAAGAGAAAAGGAGTTTATAATCTTTTCGCCGAAGATGCATTGTTGCGTCTAAGGGATCTGTTTAAATAATAGGTTTTTCTTCTTTTTTTATGGTTTTGAATTATCAGCCACGAAAGAAAAAAGGAGAAAAATAACTCTTCCAAGAAAATATGCTATAAAATAAATAGAGCTAAATGATGGCACAATTATCAGTGTTTTTGTAAGTAAAATTAATAGACTGCCTTCTCCAGAATTTCCTTTGCTTTTTCCTTAATATTTGAAGCAAGCATCAACTTGATTTCCCTTGTCCTTCCCTGTCTGCCTTTGCTTATTACTCTAGTATTGATAATTCCAAGCATATCATACTCTGCTAAAATATCAGAAACTCTTCTTTGTGTCAAAACTTCATTTTTTGTCTTTTCACAAATTTCCTGGTAATAATTATAAACATCACCTGTAAAAATACCTTCTTCCCTATTCTTTTCGTTTTCAAGCTTCATAATTGCATATAGCACAAGCTGGAACTGCCTTGGTTCGCTCTCTATAATATCCAACATCTTATCTTTTTCTATTTTATGATTCGCAGCATCAATATGCTCTAATTTTATTTTCTTGCTATTTTCTCTTTCCGCAATTTCCCCTGCAACCCTTAATAAATCAAGTGCTCTTCTCGCGTCGCCGTGTTCTCTTGCTGCATAGGCCGCACATTTTGCAATAACACCCTCTTCCAAAACCTCTTTTTTAAAAGATCTTTCAGCTCTTTTCTTCAAAATATCTTGTAATTGCAGCGCATTATAAGGAGGAAAAACTAATTCCTCTTCGCCCAGAGAACTTCTCACTCTCGGATCTAAATTATCCATAAAAGTTAAGCTATTGCTTATTCCTATGATGTTAATCTGCGCATTTTTTAAATCGGAATTTAATCTTGTCAGCGTATAAATAAAATTATCAGATATCTTCTTGACTGCTTGGTCAATTTCATCAAGAATTATAATAATAACTTGCTTCTTGTTGTCTATCAAATTTATAAATCTCGAATAAACTTGATCTGTTGGTAAGCCGGTTGCAGGAACGCTTCCTCCGAGTTCTTTTATCATCTCTGCTAATATTCTATATTCTGTATCAGATACTTTCTTCAGTTTGCAATTAATGTAAATAACTTTCAAATGCTCTTCTCCGAGTGACTTTATTTTATCCAAAATTTTGTCTCCAACATGCTTGACACTTAGTGTTTTGCCACTTCCTGTTTTTCCGTAGACAAAAAGATTGCTCGCTCTCTCCCCTCTCAATGCAGGTGCAAGAATAGAAGCAATCGCTTCTATCTGCTCGTCTCTATGCTCTATCTGCTCAGGATTATAATTAGATTGTAATATCATTTTATTCTGAAATAAATTATTTTTCACAAAAGAATTAAAAATATTATCAAGTTTATTCATCTTTTCCCACCTTTTTACTTGTCTTTTAAAGAAAAACCTATTATAAACTTATCTGTTTTTCAACCTCCATTTCACTTGGAAAGTTCTGATTTTACTTTGAAAGAAGAAGAAAATTGACTTTTTTAATCAAAATATCTGACACCAATCTTTCCACTGGAGATTCTATTTTTTCTTTTTTTAAAGACTATGATTAAATTAAAGAGAACTATTTATACTATCTTATAATATATGTTTTAAATTATATATTATATAATATAAATATTTATAAATAAAAATTAAAAGAAAAATACTCTTTAGTATTTATAAATCTATCTTATATTTCCATGCGAAACCATAGGGTCAGTTCTTCTGTAAGAATTCATAAACTCTAATAAGAACATTCTACTAACG
>CAYXTB010000003.1:0-40675 GCA_964468255.1 Candidatus Woesearchaeota archaeon
GTTGATAATTCAAGTAATATAGGATTTAATGCGACTAATTTTAGCTTTGAATTTAAATCTGGAAATACTGCGCCGCAGATAATTATTGTATCTAATATAACGAGCCAATCTCCTACGGAGAATGGTGTTACAAGTATTGTTGTCAATTTCACGGTAAATGACACTGATGGGTTTGGCAATATAAAGAATTCCAGTGCACTAGTTAATTTGTCTTTTGCTGGAGAACCATTAAGACAAAACTCTACTTGTATCAGAATAGTTGATTATGCTGTGACAAATGCCAACTTTTCATGCACAATAGGGCTTCAATATTTTGATGCTTCTGCAAGCTGGAATATAACTGCTGCTATAAATGACACTGCTAACTCTATTGCTTATAATACTTCAATGACATTTGCATATACGCAGCTTTCTGCGTTTGTAAGCAGCCCCGGCTCTTTGACATTTGCGTCTTTGAGCCCTGCAGCTATAAATCAAACAGCAACAAATGACCCTATCTTATTGAATAATACTGGAAATAAAGCGATTACCGCAGGAAATTTGCAGGTAAATTCAACTAATTTAGTTGGAGAAATTGACAGCACTAAGGCTATTTATGCTGCGAATATAAGCGTTGGAGTTAATACTGTAGGCAATGCTGAATGTGATACTTCCCCTGGAGCTAATAATGCAAGCCTCATGCAGAGATTTGTATTTCAGGCGATAAATCAATCTGTCCTTCCAGTGTATAATCATACTTTTAATAACGGCTCATCTGGGCAGGAACAGTTTTACTTTTGCATAAGGCTTGTTGGAGCAGAATTGACTGGACAGTCTTATTCAACGCTCTCGGAAGGGTCATGGACTATAAAAATATTAGTTGCAGGACTCTTGGTAAGCAGAATAAAAAAGAGAAAGAAGAGAATAAAAGATGACAAGCTTCTTAATGCGTTAAATATAATCATCGAAGAAATTAAAGAAAAATATGGACTAAATGAAAAAGAAGTAGCTGAACTTGTTTTAAGAAAAGAGCATCAAATTGAAGAGGTTGAAGATAAAAAAGAGCAGGCAATTCCTACCGCCATATTTTCCAAAAAGTTAGGAGGGCTAGAAGCATTATGCAAATATCTGAAAGAAAATAAGAAGATGAGATTTAGCGAGATTGCAAAAATATTGAATAGGGATGACAGAACTATCTGGACTGCATATAATAAGGCAAGAAAGAAAATGAAAGAGCCTATAAAAGAAAGAAAGGAAGATATTTTATTGCCACTGGAAATATTCGCTAAGAAAGAGCTAACAATCTTGGAAACTGCTATTTTACATTTGAAAGAAAGAAAGATTAGATTTAGCGAGATTGCAAAAATATTGAATAGAGACCCTAGAAACATATGGACTATTTACTCTAGAGTGATAAGAAAGAACTCTGCAAAGAAAGGATACTAATATTTAAATATCTAAATTAACTTGAAAATTGAAGAAATGAGAAGGTTTAATAAAGAGAGTAAATATGGATAGCTACAAAAAATCGGGTGCATTTATCATAATGCTAATATTTGCTATATTACTTGCAAGCTCTCTTGTGTCTTCTGGATTTTCTGAATGGTATAAATCAATAACAGGAGAGGCAACGACTTCAAGCGTAACAATTAATGTTACTATAGCCAATACTGCCCCAAAAGTAATTATTGTATCTAATATAACGAGCCAATCTCCTACGGAGAATGGTGTTACAAGTATTGTTGTCAATTTCACGGTAAATGACACTGATGGGTTTGGCAATATAAAGAATTCCAGTGCACTAGTTAATTTGTCTTTTGCTGGAGAACCATTAAGACAAAACTCTACTTGTATCAGAATAGTTGATTATGCTGTGACAAATGCCAACTTTTCATGCACAATAGGGCTTCAATATTTTGATGCTTCTGCAAGCTGGAATATAACTGCTGCTATAAATGACACTGCTAACTCTATTGCTTATAATACTTCAATGACATTTGCATATACGCAGCTTTCTGCGTTTGTAAGCAGCCCCGGCTCTTTGACATTTGCGTCTTTGAGCCCTGCAGCTATAAATCAAACAGCAACAAATGACCCTATCTTATTGAATAATACTGGAAATAAAGCGATTACCGCAGGAAATTTGCAGGTAAATTCAACTAATTTAGTTGGAGAAATTGACAGCACTAAGGCTATTTATGCTGCGAATATAAGCGTTGGAGTTAATACTGTAGGCAATGCTGAATGTGATACTTCCCCTGGAGCTAATAATGCAAGCCTCATGCAGAGATTTGTATTTCAGGCGATAAATCAATCTGTCCTTCCAGTGTATAATCATACTTTTAATAACGGCTCATCTGGGCAGGAACAGTTTTACTTTTGCATAAGGCTTGTTGGAGCAGAATTGACTGGACAGGCTTATTCAACTTTAAGTGAAAGCGCGTGGACGGTGAAAATAGTTTAAAATGAAAAAACAAATAACATTAATATGTTTTGGAATGATTGGCCTTATGCTTATGCTGGCAGGAGTCCTTGCAGCAGGAGTCTCGTCAGAATATTGGAATGGACAAAATGAAAGGCCTCTTTATTTGAAAGCTGGGCAAAAAACAACAATTTATATGGAACTGCAGAATATGGTTGGTGAGCAAAATTTAACATTCCAAGCAAGCATAATCAACGGGAGTTCGTTGGCAAGAATAACAGATTTAAGTGATATTTATTCCGTGCCATTTGGGAAGAAAGATGTAAAAGTAAATATGCAAGTGACTGCTCCTGAAGATGCGAAGCTTGGGCAAAGATACAATATAGGCCTGGCATTTACGACAGTTGATACTCAACAGGGCTCTGGCCAATTCATATTTGGAAGCGCCTTTGACAAATATTTTGATGTCGTCATAATAGAAGAGCCAAAAGAAAGCCAACTGACAGGCGAAGGACAGAATAGAAACTGGCTTTATATCATAATAGCTCTGGCAGTTATAATCGGGATAATATTGCTGCTAAGAAAAGCAGGGAAAAGCCAGAAAAATAACGAAAAGCAAGTCTTAAATAGATAGTGAAATTTATTCTTGGATGATAAAAAGAGGTGTTTTTTTAGTGCTCGCTTTTGCTGTTTTTTTTGCCTTTTTTATTGCTAATGCAAACGCATTGGAATCTGGAGTGACAGGAAAAGCGACAAGCTCTTCTTTGTCTTTGAATGTATCGGTGCAAGTTGTTGTGTCTTTAGCTTCATTAACAATAATCGGCCCACAAAATTACACTTATATTACAAATGATTCCCTTCTATTAAATTTTACAAAGGCTAATGCCAGCTATGTATGGTATAATATTGATAACGGACAGAATACGACTTTAAGCAATAATTATACTTATTTTAATACAACAATTGGAGGGCATACTTTGTTTCTTCATGCCAATAATACTGACGGAAATGTTACTTCAAGAAATATTAGTTTTGCGATAAATACCACAAGATTCATTATAAACTTCAGCGAATATCAAGGACCTAACGAACACGATTCAACTGACTTTGATTTATTCGCATTTGAAGAGCTTGATAATATGAGTAATATTATTTTAGAAGATATTAGTAAAGGAATGATGCAATTTTATCTTGTTATTAATTTAACTGCAATAAATTCCAGCATTTTAAACATTAATTCTCATACAAACATATCTTTTAACAGGGTTGAATTGAACGCGAGCGCCATTTCAATCTTTAATGTCTCAGCAACCATTAAAATTTACAATCTAACTTTTTCGGATCCGAGAATCTTAAAGGACGGAGCAGTATGCTCTTCAAATATTTGCACTGAGGAAAGCTATTCTTCTGGAACTTTTACTTTTAATGTTACTGGCTTTTCTGTTTATTCTGCAGAAGAAACTCCGGGCGGAGGCGGCAGTGGAAGCAGTGGAGGTGGGGGAGGGGGAAGAAGCGGAGGAGAAATATCCAAAACTATCACGCAGGAAAAAACTTCGGCATTGATTGATATAAACCCTGATAAGATAATCATATCGTTTAAAATAGGAGAGACTCAAACAAAAGAATTAATTTTAAAAAATGTCGAGCAAAAAAGAATAACATTAAATCTGGAAATAAATAATCTTGACAATATAGCTGAACTAAGAGAAGAAAGCATTACTTTAGAGGCAGGAGAAAGCAAGCATATATTGATTGATTTTATTGCAAGAGAAGACCAAATACCCGATACTTATATCGGAAAAATTGTCATAAAAGGAGATGAAATAGAAGAAGAAATCTTGGTTTTGGTTGATATATCGTCAAAGAAATCATTGTTTGATGTCAGCGTTAATATCCCTATAAAATATCAATCAATTGAGCCAGGAGATGAATTAGTTGCAAATATAAATCTTTTTAGCCTTGGAAGAGACGGCAAAGTTGATGTGATAATCAGATATTTCATAAAAAATGATGAGGATGAAATAATTTTAAGCGATGAAGAAACTGTGGCTGTTGAAACACAGCTAGACCTCTTGAAGCTCATTAAGATTCCCGACTATTTAGAGGAAGGAGATTATGTACTTTATGTTAAAGTTTTGTATGAAGGAGAAGTGGCTGTTTCAAGCACAACATTTTTTGTAAAAAAAACTGAAATTAAAACAGAGAGTATTATACTCTATGTCCTAATCGGGCTGGTGGCGGTTATTACCATGATAATATTTTATCATTTAAAAAATACTAGAAAACACCCAAAGTTCAATTGGAAAATAAATGAAACAATTTTGGCAAGAACTGGTTTTCTTAAAGTTAGATAGATTATTAAATAATATTCTTGTAATCATAGTATAGACTGTACTAAAATGGTAGAAACATCAATTGTGATAAGAATATTGACTTACGTGGCGGGATTTATTGCCATATTAATATCTCTCTTAGTAATGGTAAAGTGTTTGGGCAGATTGAGAAGGGCAATTTTATATCTTACACTTGCTATCCTTCTTTTTGTAATAAAAAAGGCTTTTGTTTTATTAATTGTTAAGGAAAAATTAGTAGAAATTGCCGATTTATGGATTGATTTTGGGATTGTCTTACTTTTGCTGCTTTCTGTCTATTCAATGAAGAAAATGATATACTTAATTAATAACAGAATTAGGAGTGGCAACGGAGAGGGATTTACTAGGAAGCCTGATATAAAGACATATAACTAAAAATGATTGTTGATTTGAAGGCTTCTAAAGCGCATCTAACACGAGAAGGACAAGATATGATACTAAGTTTAGCTCGTCAAATGAATAGTTGTGAGAGGGAAAAATTTCACGTTAAGCTGGTAACCGAATATCTATTAAAATAGCCGAATAAATGGATAATTCCATATTGCTCTACTTATTCGGTTTTCCCCTCTCTTCCCTGAAGCTGCTCCTGATTTTAAGCAGTTTCTGCTTTTGATAATAAAATCATGAAAAAACGGACAATTTATATAATCTACTATCTTAAAAGGTATATAAAAGGAGTAAAAATGCCAGTTATAGTTTATTCAACTGAGTGGTGTCCGTGGTGTGAGAAAACTCGGGAATTTTTTAAAAAGTATAAAATTAAATTTAAAAATGCGGATGTGGGAGTGAATGTAAAAGCCGCCCAGGAGATGGTAAAGAAAACAGGGCAGCAGGGAGTTCCAGTAATTGATGTAAATGGGAATATTGTTATTGGATATGATGAAGATAAGCTCAAGAAACTGCTTAAGATAAAATAATGAAAAAATGCAAAAATTACATCAATGGCTCTTGGATTTCCTTTTCTAATAAAAAAATAGATGTAATTGATCCTTATACTGAAAAAAAGATAGCAGAAATAATAGAGTCTGATATTAAAGACGTAAATGCTGCTGTTGAAGCAGCTAGAAATGCTTTTGAAAAGTGGAAAAATACAACACCGAGAGAAAGAGCTTCTTTGCTCTTAAAATTAGCTGATTTAATTGAAAAAGAAAAAAATAAATTAGCAGAACTAGAATCTGGAAATCAAGGCAAGACAATAGCATTAGCAGAAGCTGATATTGAATTTGGAATTGATAATATAAGATTTTATTCTGGAGCATGCAGGACTTTATCTTCACAAACAGCAGGAAGTTATATTGATACTCATAGGCATAAGAAACATAGGGCATTAGGAACTTCAGTATTGAAAAGAGAGCCAATTGGAGTTGTTGCTTCTATAACGCCTTGGAATTATCCGTTTATGACGGCTTGCTGGAAGCTCGCTGCTGTTGCAGCAGGAAATACAATAATCTTAAAGCCTTCTTCCCTTACTCCTTTAACAACTTTGGAACTGGCAAATTTAGCTGAAAAAGCAGGTTTTCCATCTGGAGTAATAAATGTTTTAACTGGAACAGGAGAGAAAGTTGGCAGATTATTAGCAAGCCATGAAGGAATTGACGTCATTGCATTGACTGGAAATACAGAGACTGGAAAAGAAATTTTGTCTTTAGCTTCTAAAAATTTAAAAAAGGTTCATTTAGAATTGGGGGGCAAAGCGCCTTTTATTGTTTTTGCTGACGCTGAATTAGAAAGAGCTGCAAGATATGCAGTAGAATCCAGTATTATTAATTCTGGGCAGGATTGCACTGCTGTATCCAGAATTTATGTCCAAGATGTCATTTACGAAAAATTTATTTCTCTTGTAAGAAAAGAAGCTGAGAAAATTAATTTGGGAGATCCTAGAAAAGCAGCAACTAATATAGGACCTTTAATATCGAAAAAGCAAAAAGAAAAAGTGCAAGGTTTTATAAAAAACCTAAATAAGGGAGAGAAAATAGTCTTTCAGTCTGATGTGCCTAAAAAAGGCTTCTTTTTTCCTGTTACAATAATTAGAGATATGGAACAGAAAGGCAATTTATGCCAAAAGGAAATTTTTGGACCTGTAATTGCATTAGCAAAATTCTCGACAGAAGAAGAAGCCATAAAGAAGGCAAATGATGTTGATTATGGTTTAGCAAGCAGCGTCTGGACAGAAAACGTGCAGAGAGCTTTTAGAGTTGCAAATGCCCTTCGCTTCGGAGAAGTCTGGATAAATGACCATCTGCCTCTTGTGTCAGAGATGCCCCACGGAGGAACAAAACAAAGCGGGCATGGCAGGGATTTAGGAATTCAGAGCCTTGAAGAATACACTTATTTAAAGCATATTTATGTCGGCTTAACCGGGGATAAATAATAGTCTGTTTATGAGCTTATTTCCTTTTATTTTGTATGACTATAATGTATAAAAATAAAAAACAATTGTTTTTTGTAAAAAACAAAAGGTTTAAATAGATAAAAAATAATAACAATGGTATGTACGAAAATATATTGCTAAAGACTGCGAGTTTCTTTATTGAGCATCCTTACAAAGAGATTTATCTGCGTGAGTTTGGAAAAAAATTAAAAATAAGCGTTTTTGCGGCAAAGAAATATTTAGATATGCTCCTAAAAGAGCAATTCATCAAAGAAGAAAGAAAAGCGAATCTTCGCTACTTTAAGGCAAATGTTGGCTCTTTATTTTATAAATATGAAAAAATCGCCTTTGCCATGAGAAAACTGCAAAAAGCAGAGCTCGTCGAATATATAATAAGCAAAGCAAATGCCTCATCAATTGTTCTGTTTGGCTCTGTTGCAAAAGGGGAAAATGAAGAAAAGAGTGATATTGATATAGTTATTATCGGAAACAATAAACTCATCAACTTTGAAGAGGTAGAAAAGAAAATTGGAGCCAAAATTAATGAACACCGATTTAAATGGAATGAATGGAAGCAAACTAGTGAGAAGAACAAGGCATTTTATTATGATGTAATCTCATATGGAATACCTATATATGGTGAACTGCCAATAGTAAAATAAGATGGAAATAAAAACAGTTGCAGATTGCTTTAAATTCAGGATTTTAAGGAAAATAAAGCCAGATATTGAAAAAATGAATAAATCATTTGAAATTGCCAAGGCAAGGCTAAATGATGCTAAAAATATCCTAAAAATTGACAAGGAGATTGTATACCAACACGTAATAGTTGACTCTTATACTGCAATGTTTCATGCTACAAGAGCACTTTTATATAAAAATGGCGTTCAGGAAGAAAGCCATTTTGCTGTTTATATTTATTTAAAAGAAAATCATAGTAAAAATATGCCTTTGAACATTATTAATCTTTTGAATATTTATAGAGTTGAGAGGCATGAAGCGCTTTATGGCTTAGATTATAAGCCGACAAAAGAAGATGCTAAGCAGGCAATAAGAGACGCAGAAGTATTTATCAAAGAAATAGACAAAATAATCAGGAGAGAAAAATGAAATATGACTTTATTGTTTTTGGAGGCACGGGGCAGCAGGGAAGATTGTGTGTCAGGGATTTACTAGAATCAGGATATAATGTATTAATAGCTGGCAGAGACTCCTCTGGAATTAAAGATTTATTCAATAAATGGAAGAAAAAATCTGGCTTTTTAGGAGTTGATTTAAGAAACCAAATAGAAATAGAAAGGGCCATTAGAAAATCGGGGGCAAAAGTTGTTGTTAATTGCGCAGAATTAGTTTATAATGTGCCCATTATGAAAGCTTGCTTGAAGACAAGAAAATCTCTGACAGATTTAGGAGGATTACAGAAAATAACGAAAGAGCAGTTTAAATTACACAAGAATTTTGAAAAAGCTGGAATTTTAAACATTACAGGATGCGGCTCAACCCCTGGAATAAGCAATGTTATGGTAGCCTATGCAATTGAAAAATTTGACTCTGTTGATACGATTGATTTGGGGTTTGCCTGGAATTCAAACATAAAGAAATTTGTAATTCCTTATTCAATCCAAAGCATTTTTAATGAATTTACAGAAGCTCCTGTAACTTTTCATGACGGCAGATTTGTAAAAGAAAACAGGATGTTCTGCCGCGGAACTCGTAAGTTTAAAGAAGTTGGCAAGCAAACAATTTATTGCATAGTTCATTCTGAAGTTTTTACTTTCGCGAAATATTTTAAAAATAAAGGTTTAAAAAATATTCATTATATGGCTGGATTTCCAGAGCATTCATATAAAGTAATAGAAACTCTAATTGATTTAGGATTTAATTCCCAGAATTTGATTGGAATTAATGGAATTAAGATAAGCCCTCTTGATTTTACAATAAAAGTTTTGAAGAAAATAAAAATTCCTAAAAATTACAGAGAAATAGAGGATTTGTGGGTGAAAATTGAAGGCAATAAAAAAGGAAAGAAAGAAAGAAAAGAGATGAATTGTATTACTAGAACAATAAAGGGGTGGGAAAGTGCAGGAAGCAATATTAACACAGGAAGAACAATTTCTATTATAAGTCAGATGCTTTTCAGAGGAGAAATAGAAAAAACAGGCGTCCATGCTCCAGAGGCTGTTGTTCCAACAAAAGCTTTTTTCAAAGAGCTCGCTAAAAGAAAAATGGTTGTTTATGAGGACGGGAAAAGGATAAACTGAATTGTTTAATTGTTAAAACTTAGTTAAACAATATCAAATTAAAATTTAATAAGAATATTCTTATTAAAGAAAAGTAACAAAATATTTGACAATATAGCTAAATGAGGAGAAAATAAAATGGCATCAATATCTTGGATGTGCTTTGGCAATTTTGCCGTGCATTATTCTTGCTGTTTTTAGTTAGGACAAACAATTTAAATAACTTGTATTTTAGATAAGAGCATGAAAAAGGGAAAAGAAGAAAGGGAAAAGAAGGATAAAGTAAAAGATGAGAATCATTATGATTTCCTGATTTTGGGAGCAGGAGTTACAGGTCTTGCAGCTGCAATGTATGGAGCAAGGCTTGGATTGAAAACGCTGTGTTTGGGAACAATGCATGGCTCTGAATTGCCATTAGGAGGTGTAATTACAACAACTAATATCGTTGAAAATTATCCTGGATTTATTAGGCTTTCAGGCCCTGAATTGGCTGATGCGATCAGAAGGCATGCTGAAAGCTATGAACTTGTAACAATAAAGGAAGAGAAAGCTTTGGATGTTAAAAGGCAAGGAACTGGATTTTTAATTAAAACTGATAAAAATGATTATCATTCAAAAACAATATTATTTGCCACAGGAACAAAATGGAAGACTTTGGATGTGAAAGGAAGCAGGGAATTTGAGAATAAAGGCGTTGCTTACTGCGCACTCTGCGACGCTCCACTTTTTAGAAATAAAATAGTTGCAGTTGTCGGAGGCTCTGACAGCGCTTCTAAAGATGCTTTAGTTTTAGCAGAACATGCGAAGAAAGTTTATATAATTTATAGAGGAGAACAGATAAGGCCAGAGCCAATTAATATGAAAAGAGTTTTGGCAAATAAAAAAATTGAGATAATTAAAAGGGCAAATGTCCTTGAAGTTAAAGGAAATCAATTTGTAAAGTCAGTTATTCTTGATAGAGAGTATAATGGAAGCAAAGAATTAGAATTAGAAGGAGTTTTTGTCGCTATAGGGCATATTATTTTATCAAATTTGGCAAAGCCTTTAGGAATAGAATTAAATGAAAAAGGAGAAATAATTATTGAACATAAGACATCTGAAACTAACATTCCTGGAGCTTTTGCAGCAGGAGATGTTGCTGACAAGCCATTTAAGCAGGCAATCACAGGAGTTGCAGAGGGATGCACTGCTGCTTATTCTGCATTTGAATATATAACAAAAGGCAAAGTTGAGGCTTCTTGATATTATGAAAAATAGGCGCTATAAGCGCAAACATTGAATAGAAATAGGTTTTTAAATTGTGAAAGCTTAGCAGAAACATGAATAAAAAAAGAGGAAGGAGCAAAAAAGGATTGTCGCCTGTTGTTGCTACAGCGCTTCTTATTTTAATAGGTGTGGCTCTTGCTGCAATAATATTTCTTTGGGCGAGGAGTTTTGTAGCTGAAAAACTGCAGAAAGATGTTGGAGGAGGGGCAGAAGCGATAGAGCTATTATGCGATGATTTAAGATTTGATGCTGAAGCTGTTCTTTCTGGAGGACAAGGAGAGCTTGATGTCAGTATTGTAAATAGAGGGAATATCCCTATTTATGGTGCTGAAGCGAGAAAGGAAAGCATAGGTGCATCAAAAATAGTGGGAATTGGAGTTTCTGAACTTGGAATAAAAAGTGGAGAAGATTATGTTTTAAAGATTATCCCGCAGATTAATGTGCAAAAAGGCGATAGTGTGACAATTGTTCCTGTCCTGCTTGGAACTCCTGGAGAAAATAGTGAAGACAGGAAATCTTATACTTGCGACCTGCAATACGGAATAGAAGCGCAGGTCCAATAAATAATAAAATGCATGGAAAAAAAGGGCTCTCAACTGTTGTAGCTACAGTCTTAATAATTCTTTTGACAATAGCAATAGCTGGGCTGCTCGCGAGGTTCCTTGTTCCGTATGTAAAAGGAAATTTAGAGCGCAGTACAGAGTGCATTAATTTTGACGATTATTTTCAATTTGAGGATAACTTAGAAATTAATGGCCAGGAATATAATTATAATTGCTATCAAACACAGCCTGGAAATAGGTTTCTAATTGGAGCTTCAATAAAAACAGTCACATTAGAAGGAGATGCTTCTGATGCAGTAGGAGAAATAAATATAGTATTTGAAGATGAACAAGACGTAAAAACTCCTGTCAAAATCAAAGACGGCGACAATGCAAACAATAGCGATGGCAAAATATGGGTTTTAGGAAACAAAGCAGCTGCTCTTAGCATTCCAAAGCAAGGAGAAATAATTACATATGTCTATAATACAACAAGAAACATAACTAATGCTGAAACTTATGCTGTATTAAAAACGGGAAGAATATGCGATTCTATGGAAAGAATTAAAATAAATGCATGCAAAGGAGGAATAGAGCTTGATTAATAAAATCAAAAATAAGGGGCAAGTATGGATAGAAACTGTATTATACACTTTGATAGGGCTTGCATTAATAGGTCTTGTACTTGCATTTGCAACTCCGAAAATAAATGAGAGTAGAGATTCAATAATTATTGAGCAAAGCATTGAATCTTTAAAAGTTTTTGATGATAAAGTGAATTTTGTAATTGCAAGGGGGGCTGGAAATGTTGGAGTAATAGATGATTTTATCCTTCAAAGAGGGCAAGTTGTTATAAATGCCCTAAATAACAGCATAACTTTTGTAATAAAAGACTTGAGCAAGCCGTATACAGAGCCAGGAATTCCCGTGAAATATGGAAGAATAACAATTATATCAGAAGAAGGGGCAAAAACAAGTTCTGTGAATCTTAGCGTTTCATATAATGCCAATATTACCTATGAAAAGAAAGAAGATACTAAAATACTTAAATCTGCTGCAACTCCATACAGATTTTCCATAGAAAATATAAATAACATCTATATCAATATAGAAGATATATCCAGATAGTTTTATAAGGATATTGTTCCTTTTTACCCTATGTCAATAGTAATCAACACTAATCCGACTATCCCTGCCCTGCAAAGGGTTGGAGACAAAAAAAAGATAAATATCAGATATATGCTGATTCCTCCTTATACTTCTGCACATATATATTGGGATGACAAAATTAATGAACTGGTTTATGAAATTGAAGAGCCTATTTTACAGGAGCATGAAAAGGAAGCGTTGGAAAAGCTGGAAGATGCCATGCTTGAATTAATAAATATTAACGTTGCTGTTGAAAATACACTTGAAGCAACAACAGATTATATTGACAAAACATCTAGGCTTTTAATAGATGAATTAAATCTTAATATCGGTCAGGAAACTTATCATAAAATTTTCTATTATTTATTCAGGGATTTTATAGGATTAAATGAAATAGATCCGTTATTAAGAGATTATTTTATTGAAGATATAGAATGCAATGGAGTTGACACACCTGTTTATGTGGTCCATA
Source organism: Candidatus Woesearchaeota archaeon (assembly GCA_964468255.1). Taxonomy (GTDB): domain Archaea; phylum Nanobdellota; class Nanobdellia; order Pacearchaeales; family GW2011-AR1; genus VGKP01. The sequence goes on from CAYXTB010000003.1 coordinate 12,814, forward strand.
GAATTTATAGAAATTTAAGAACTAACTTAATTTATAAGGATGTAGACAAACTTGCCAGCTTCGTTGAAAAATTAGCCCAGAGATGCGGGAGATATGTGTCTTATGCTCAGCCTATCCTTGATGGAAGTTTGCCGGATGGGTCAAGAATAAATGCCACATACACAAAAGACGTCACATCCAGAGGGCCGTCCATAACTATTAGAAAGTTCACGAAAGTTCCATGGACGCCAATTCAATTAATTGCATTAAACACTTTAAGCCCGGAAATGCTTGCTTACTTTTGGATTTTGATTCAATATAAGTCAAATATTATGATATCCGGAGGAACTGCATCAGGAAAAACAACTTTATTAAATGCCCTGGCTTTCTTCATACCTCCGGAAGCGAGAGTCGTTTCTCTGGAAGACACTAGGGAGATAAACCTCCCAAGAGAAAACTGGCTGCCTGCTGTTGCCAGAACATCCATTGGAGTTGGAAAAGGAGGGGAAGTTGACTTTTTTGCAATTTTAAAAAATGCTTTCAGGCAGACTCCTGATTATTTAATTGTCGGGGAAGTCAGGGGAAAAGAAGCGTTTGTCCTTTTCCAAGGAATGGCCTCTGGACATGCTTGTATCAGCACTATGCATTCTGATTCTATTGATACGTTAATAAGAAGACTACAGACGCCGCCTATTAATTTATCACCGACTCTCGTCAATTCTTTGGATTGCGTAGCCATAGCAACTCATGCAATTGTAGACAAACATGAAACAAGAAGATTAAGGGAGGTTGTTGAGGTAATAAATGTAAATAGGGACGGAACTGCCCTTATCAATACTCCTCTTGTTTGGGATCCTGAAAAGGATGTTTTCTTCTTCAAAAAACAAAGCAAGGTATTTGAAAAAATATCCGCAAGGCATGGTTTATCGTTAGAAAAGCTGCAAAAGGAATTCTTAACGAGAACAAAGCTTATTTATGAGCTTTACAAGCAAAAAGTGTTTGGATTTGAAGAAGTGCAAAGAGTAGTCAACGATTATTATAAAAATCCTGTTGAGGTATTGACAAAATATAATATAATAGAATAATTGGCTTTCTACTTTGGCGAAATCTTAATTGTAAAGATATTTAAAAGACATTGATTTTTCACTGGCATGGAAAAAGAGGATGTTACTCTTATAGCTCAGTTACTCACAAGTGTAAAAGATGCGTTGGAAAAGCTGGATGTTGCTTTAAAAAAGAAAGATGTTGAGAAGCTCAATGAAGCAAAGGAAGAAATAATAAATTTTCAAAAACAAATTGATAAGTTATTATGATAGATGAATTAAAACAAAATATTAAAACTGAAATTGAAGTATTGAGAGAGATTTCTAATAATACGAGAATGATGGATTATGCCAGCGCTCCTGAGAGAAAGCTGCTTGAAGCATCCATAGAATCCTTAAGGGCAAGTTTAAAAATAATTAATAATTCTATCCCAAAATTATTGGAAGAGATAACCTTAGCCAAAAAGCTGCCCCAGGCTGCCAAAGCAACAAAGCTTGAAAAAATTGAATTTAAAACTACTGGGCCTGTCTTAAAAGTAACTCTAAAAACAGAAGACAGAGAATCGTTTCTAAAGCAGTTGAGCATCAATGAAAATTTGCTGAAAAAAATCAAGAGAAAGCATTTTGTCCAAGAGGAAAAGCCTGAAGAGATGAAGGGCGCAAGGGGTTATCTAAAAATGTCAAACAAGTTTTTCTTAAATACTGCATTAAAGATGATAGCCAAAGGAAATTTCAAGCCTTTGTCAATTGAAATTAGAAAGGCAAATATTGGAATGTTGTTTTCCGGATATGTGGCCATGATGTTTTTTTCAACTTTTCTAGCGTTCATATTCGGAATAATCTTGACAATTTTCCTGTTCTTTTTTGATTTAACTTTGGTCTTTCCTTTCATAAAAATACAAGAGGCAATCTCATTTGCAGAAATCCTTAAAATATTTTGGATGCCATTTGCACTTCCTATTGTAACTTTCCTTGTTCTTTATTATTATCCATCGCAGGAAAAAGATTCTTTGGCAAAGAAAATTGAGCAGGAGCTGCCTTTCGCTGTTATTCATATGAGTGCAATTTCCGGTTCTGGAATTGAACCGACGGAGATATTTAAGATAATAGGATTGAACAAGGAATATCCATATCTAAGAAAAGAAATCAGAAAGCTGCTTAATCAAATTAATCTTTATGGCTATGATTTAGTAAATGCCTTAAATAATGTCGCAAGGATAACGCCGAGCCAAAAATTGGCAGAGCTTTTTGCAGGGCTTTCAACGACAATAACTTCCGGAGGAAACCTGGGAGAATTTTTCTCAAAAAGGGCTGAAACACTCCTCATAAGCTATAGATTAGAAAGGGAAAAATACACGAAAATTGCCGAGACTTTTATGGACATTTATATAAGCATAGTAATTGCGGCCCCTATGATTTTGATGATTCTATTAGTTATGATTTCTATTTCAAACATACAAGTTGGGTATACGACCCAAGAATTGACGTTGATAATTATTGGAATAATAAGCTTAATTAATATCGTTTTCCTTGCATTCCTGCATTTCAAGCAACCTTCATACTAAAATGAAACTCAAAAAAATACACTGGATTGGAATTATTTTAGGACTTTTAACACTGATAATTGACCTTATTTTCATCAGCGGAAAAGAAGATAGGAGTCTGTTTCTATTCCTGCTTGGAATAGGCGTTGGAGTCATTATCCTGCCTTTTATAATTGATTTGGTAGTTGAAAATAAAAGAGACCAAAAAATAAGTGAGATGTTCCTGGAATTTTCAAGAAACTTGGCTGAAAGCGTCAGCACAGGAACGCCGATAAGCAAGAGCATTATAAACATGAGAAACAAGAACTATGGCTCTTTAAGTCCGTATGTACAAAAGCTCGCAAATCAAATAGCAATAGGAATTCCTGTAAGCCAGGCAATGCAGAATTTTGTATATGAAGTTGATAATCCTGTGATAACAAGAGCTGTTACATTAATCAGAGAAGCTGAGAAAGCAGGAGGAGAAATTGATTATATTTTAGAATCTGCTGCGGAATCAATAGCGGAAGTTGAGAAATTGAAGAAGGAGAGAAAAGCCGCTATCTATAGCTTAGTTGTGCAGGGATATATTATCTTTTTTATATTTATAGGTATAATGCTTGTAATGCAATTTAAAATCCTTCCCTTGACAACTAGTGTCAGCTTTGCGCAGGGGCAGACTGCCTCTTTAGCAAATACTGCTAGTGTTCAAGAGCCAATAGACACAGAAAAATTAGCTTCTCCATTTTTGTACCTCCTGTTAACGCAAGGATTGTTTGCTGGATTGACAATAGGCAAACTAAGTGAGGGAAGCTTAAAAGCAGGCATAAAGCATTCCTTCATATTAACTATAACTGCCTTTTTAGTTTCCACTGGAGTGAATGCTTTTATAGGCCCGGCCTAAATTTATGTTTTTCTTGCTATCTTATAAAATGATATCTATTTATTATCTATTAAATCTATAATTATTATCATAACTCCATACTTCTCTGCCTGCATTAAATCTTTTTGTCTCCTAAAATGGGCTCTTTAGAAGCCAAGTAAAAAATCTCATTTTTTATTTTAAAAAATCTAAAAGAAAAGCCAAGACGGGAAAGAAGCCTTTCAACCCATCCTCTTTGAGGATGATTCATTGGCTTTCCGGAAAGGGTTTTTGTTGAAAAACTAATTAGAAGATATTTGCAATTTAAATTTAATATGATTTTCTCGGCTAATTTGTGCTCTTTAGTTTCAATAATGTCAAAAATCTTAAAAAGCAAACATAAGTCAGTGGAAGGCAAATTATCTGCCTTAATTTTTCTTATATCATAAACAAAAGCAGAACCTTTTATATTTTCTTTTTTAAAAAATTCATTTACTATTGAAATATCTGATTCATTTATATCTAAAGCATGATATTCTGCATCCGGAAAAAAGCGTGAAAAAGCAAGGGGATTCAATCCAGAGCCAATATCAAGAATACTTTTTATCTTAAGATTTTTAATTTCATTGAAAATTTCAGAATAGTCCGAGAATCTTTCTTTTGTTGAAGAATGCGTCTTTAGTAATTCCTCTATGTTATTCTTTTTAAGAAAAAAATGCCCTTTTTTGGCATTTTTTTGAAAGCTTCCTGAAAATTTTCTTAGGCTTTTCCTAGTTTCTTTAATTATAAGTCTGAAATCTCCTAGCTTTAAGTTATGCAATCTATCAACAGAAAGGTTATTCTTTCTTAAGCAATTAAGAATTTCTTCTTTTACAAACTCTTTATTAAGAGAAGATAATTCTTTTTTCTGCATTACTTTCTCTATTAGGAATTCCAGACCTGCCATTATAAACAGGAAGGATATTTATATAAATACCTTTCATTATCTTCATTTATGGAAAAAAGAGGAGTAGGCCATATAGAAGCAGTGCTTTCTTTTGTCATTTTTATCGCTGCTTTGAGCATTACGTTTTATCTCTTTGGCCCAGGAGAAACAAGCAGAATTACAGAATCTTCTTTAGATGCTGCAAAAGAGGCTGTTATTTCTAATATCAGCGTTGGCATTCTTAATTTGATGGTCAATGTGAATGACAGCAAAGGCAATTTTAAAGATGACCAAGAAGGCGGAGGATCTAAACTAACAATTGATATAGGAGTGAATGTATCTGAAAATGCTAAAGTTATTGCAAGAAATCTTGCAGATGAGCCAAAAGAAGCGAATATTAAAGATAATCCAAATAGATATATTATATGCATAAAAGTTCATCCTGGCAATATCGGGCAGGGGCAGGGGCAAGGACAAAATAAGAAGGTAGTTGATGATTTTCTTTTTCTTCACGCTGGAGAAGATATTATTCCTTATATAAATAAAGGCGGAGGGTCGGATTTCGGCTGCAATCCAAATGATCAGCCAAATGAAACATTATATCAAATAGGTCCAAGATTTGTAAAAAACTATATTTCTGAAAACAGGACTATAAAGCTTAATAGCACATATTATTCCAATTATGATAATGCGAAAAAGCAACTTGGTATTCCAAAAGGAATTGATTTTTCCTTTAGCTTAAAATATGCAGAAAACGACTTGCTTAAAGCAGAAAGATTTATTCCAGAAGGAACTGATGTCATTGTAAGCACAACAAGAGAGGAGGTTATGAGAACGGATGGCAGATTTACATTTGCTGACTTCATTGTTAAAATATGGTAGGAAATAAAAGGGCTTGGCTTAGAATAGTTGAGGCGACAATAGCTATACTTATAATAATCGGAGCAGTTGTTTTTCTTTCATTAAGCAACAAGCCAAGTATAAGAACAGATTTCAGCGATCTTCCTCATTCTATTTTGAATGAAATGGCTAAAAATAAATCACTAAAAGAAAAAATTATAGGAGATACTCCTGGAGTGCAGGGAAATGTAAGTGCGTTTGTGGCCTCAAGGTTAAATACCAAACAGATTAATTTCTCTGTGCAAATATGCTCTCCTAATAGCGAATGCTCTCTTTCTTCTCTTCCTAATAATTTAGAAGGAGATTTATATTCAAGCGAAAGAATAGTAGCGTCAAACTTGACTCTATATAATCCCAAAAAGCTGAGGCTTTTTATCTGGAGATATAGATAATTACCCGAATCTTTATTGAAGCAATATTTATAAAGTTCCCTTATTTCAGAGAAGAATGAAGAGGTTTGTATATTCTGGGCTTGTTTTCCTGGCTGTTTTTGCAGCAAGCATTGTTCTTTTCTTGCAATTTGCGTCAGCTTCTGTAAACAGCTGCCAAGGGGGAAGCAAGCAAGTAATTTTCTCTTTATATGAGCCGACAAATTCTCATGGCGCAGTTGATAATGAAGCAAATGCCCAGTATAAGGTTTGTTATGACCAGATTTTTGGGCAAAGCTATACTGGACCTGATTCAACTTTAAGAACATGCTCTGCAAGCAATAAGATTGTAAGATTAACTGGGACAACAAACGCGCATGCTGAAATTCCTACGAGAACTAGTGCTGAATATAGCACTCAAATCTGCTATGGAGATTTAACGTGCAGAGTAGTTAGCGGCAGTGCTTTATGCGATGGTACTAATGAATTTCTCGTTGTGGCTTTAAGCGATGATGGAAATGCTCATTTATCTGCAAGCTCTGGAACAGTATACACACGAAAAATATGCTGCAGTAGTGCTAGTTATACTCCTCCAATAAATTGCAGCACTAGTCCAAATCCATTTGTGCAAATAAACCCTTTTTCGCAATATTATGAACAAGACAATGTCCCTATTAGTGCCACTGCAGGATATCTGGGGCAAACAAATGCAAGAATAACTCAAGTTGAATTCTTTGTCGACGGAGCTTCTATTGGGATAGTGCAGAGCGGTGCTCAAGCATACAGCACAGTCTGGCAGAGAGCAACGGCTGGGCAACATACTATTATTGCAACAGCAACTGATTCGTGCAGAAAAACAGGCAGCGATACAAAGATCCTTAATATTGAAACTATTCCAACACCAACGATAACGAAAGCGGAATGGTATGATCCTAATACAAACAGCAAAGCTTTCCAAGCCCCTTTGGAAGCTTTAGTTATTGCGACCGGCCAAACAACTTATTCTCAAGGAACAGCGTTTGGTATCGAAATTTTTAAGCAAGGCTTGGATAATTCTATCTATACTACATCAATTAATTCAGATAATTCTGGGGTTATAAGAACAAGCAATAATAATTTGAGACAATTATTAAATAATCAGGCAGGAGTAGGAGATACTATTAAATTTATAGTTCGCCATCAAGACGGGAATGAAAATACAAGCAATAATTTGCGTATTACAGGTGCTGGCACTCCGACCTGTACAAATATTGGACCTTGCGAGCTATTTACAAGTCAAGGCCAAGATGCATGTATACATGCTTGTCCAGAAGGTGCTCCGCCTTCACAAGCGAGTGATGATCAGTGTCTTACAGGACCAATATACGAGAACAGATGCGTTTGGAATAATAATCGATGTGATTATAATAGCACGCGCTTTAATGTACAACAACAAGCAGAAGGAAGTTGCATTTCACATTATGAAAATTTGGGAGACTGTATAGATGGTAAAAGAAGGGTTAATGTGACTGCTGAGTATAAACCTGGAATCTGTAGAACTGGCTCTTGTAGTGCTAAAGAAACTTACATTCCATGTGGAAGATCAATTGCTGCTTTGCCATTCTTCACAATTACTCAACTAATAATTGCAGCTATATTGATAATAATTGCCTATGTAATTATCTTCAGAACAAACATCTTTAAGCATAAGAGAAGATAAATATCATTCTAAGGTATTTATAATTGCCTTGCCAGATTAACTATAGTGAAAAACATAAATAATTGAGCAAAATAGTATGTTTTTCCCTTGATAGTCAAGACCTTTCTGCTCAATTTTTAAGGTCGTTGACTATAATTAAATTGCAAATATGTGATTATAATTTATATTTCAACATGATTTATTAATGGAAGTGAAAAGCAAAGGTTTAAATAATGTTATTACTATTTTATAGTAACATAAGTTAATATGAAACAATAACTTAAAAATAATATGAGGAAAACACTTGAAAATATAGTAAAAAAGGCAAAAAACTCTGTTGGAAAAGCTGCAAGCATGCTTGCTTTAGGAACATTACTTTTTGGATATGAACCAGAAGCAAAAAGCGATGTTATTTTCAGCATGGATGCTAAAAATAGTATAAATGTAAAAACAAGAGCGGTTACTGAAAATTCTTTTTTGGATATTTTTGTTTATGCTGATAATACGACAGAAAATAATTCTACTCTTGGAACTGAATGGACCTTAGAAGCGCCAGCGGATATAACTCATTTCAGTACATCACAACCTCGCCCATATATAAATAACTCTCAAACAGGAGGCGAAACCAATGACTTCTTTTATCCTAATCCAATGAGCTCAACAAATAGTAATGGCTTGCAAAAAAGCATGAGATATGTTAATAGCTCTCAAGGACCTTTTCAAAAAAAAGGATGGGTAGGTAAATTCAGCTTCTATATTCCTGATAACGGGCAATTAGGGAAGAGAGTGTTTAGAGTAAGCGAGACAAAGGCAGTTTCTGCAAATGGAGAATCGCAAATATCAAGAGGAAGTTCAATGACCATAGAAATAATTCCTAGTTATGATATATTGACAAATGCTCCTATTATACTAGAAGATTTAAATTATGCTCCAAATACAATATGTAAAGTTCCTTACTTGCATGTTACAAAGTTTCGAAGACAACTTGTTATTGATGCGTCTGGCGATTCTAGAAACTGGGCGCCGATATTTACAAATAATAGTTATAGTACTGAATTTAATCGCTGGGATCCATTTGATTTTATCGATAAAGATGCGGAAAATATGGACAAAAGGTTTTACAGAGCAAGAACAATTGACTAAAAATAAAGATTTTTAAACCGCATAGCTTTAAAAGATTAATGAAAAAAGAGGCGATTATTGTTTTGTCTGGGCTGGTTATTTTGATTTTATTCTTATCACTTGGCCAAGCAGCTTTTAATGTCAAAAGCAATAATATACAAAGGCAGTATGTTGGCGGCGACATTATAAAAGGAACTATTAATATGAGCTTCTCAAATGAACCTGCACAATCGCTCCTGATAAGCAATTTTCTTGGAAATATAACTTTAATTGAGTTATTGAAAAAAAATAGTTTTGCGGAAGGCAATGATTATAACTGCACTATCAAAAATTGCGTTACAGGATTCTTAACAAAAAGCCCTTCCCCTTTGACATCACTTTCCTTAAATGATGCAGAAAGTAAAATAGTAGGATTCAAAATTCCATCTGGAACTAATGTTCAAATCTCATCGATAAAGCTTTCTTTGACAAGCGACATTGCGGACTCTTGTCCAAAGCAGTTTGAAATAGATGTTCTCAATGAAAGCAAATATTTTGTGCAAAATTACAATTATAAAAATATAAGCTGCGGATTTTCCTATAAAGGGTGCTTTGACAATTCTCTAGCAGAAGACTTATACCAAGAAGCAGAATTATCAAATAGCGAATATTGCGAGAAAATAAACTTGCCTGTTGCTCCGGCATATAAAGTAGGAGCAAGAATAACAAACAGCACGCAAGGAAGTGCTCCCAACAGAATGCGATTATATAGTGATGATTGGGCAACTATCCCAGGAGCAGAGTGCTTTCTACCAGCACAAACACAACAAACCCAGGATGTTTCATGTATTATAAATTACACTGGTGCAAAAAGAAAAGACTACTTTTTGTGCATTTCTAAAACTGGAGCAGCATCAACGAACTATAAAATAAAAACAGAGCAATCTGGACAATTCTGCGGTGTTGACTCAAGCAGTTCATATGAATTCACAAGAGATTATGATCTTTTTGTTGAGCTAATGCGCTTTGACATTGTTAACATAAGCATAAATGAAACAACCTTCTTTAAAATGAACCAAGAAGGATTAGCTAATTATATTGATACTTATTTAGTTGACAATTACAATAGAGACTGCTCATCTGGTTGCTTTGTTCCATTAAATATTTACGCAGATTCTAGCCAAACATTTACATTTTCAAATGTTGAGCTTAAGTATATGGCTGGCCCAGTATTTTCAACATCCTCACTTTATGAGCTGGAAAGAGCAGAGCCGCTTTTAAATTCAAAATATCTTAATATTGACTTATCAAAAGCTGACTTTGTAATTCCTTTGGGATCAAAGGAAAGGACATTAAGGCTATTGTTAGGTGAAGAAAGCCTTATCTCTTCTCTAAGCATTAATATCTCTCCCAGTTTTGATTTTGATTTAAATCCCAAAATTGCTTTGATAGGAATTGGCACTATATTCAGCGTAATTACAGGAAACAATGTAACTTCTGTCTCTTGGAAGTTTGGAGATGGCAATACACAGGAAACACAGGGAAAAACAATAACTCATAGATATCTTGAGGAAAAGAATTATACCTTAGAAGTTGAAGTGACAAGAAATGACGGAATCAAGGCAAAAAAAAGCTTTGACATATTTGTTGGAAATGCAAGAGAAGCTGTAAATACATTAATAAGCAGGTATGACACAAGATTAAGAAATATCAGCTCGCAAATCAATGCTTATCCTAATTGGATAAAAAGAGAGATTGAAAAGGAGACTAATGTAAGTTCATTAAATTCAACTTTCCAAGTATTAAAAATTCAAGCTAGCGGCGCTTCAAGCGAGAATTATAGTTCCATATTAAACAGCCTTCTTGCACTAAGAATTCCTTTTTCAATTTCTGCGACTGAACAAGGGGTATTGCCTCTTTCTGTCTCATCTTGGTATATAGACGCAGGATATATGGAAGCTATATCAGGAATTTCAGGATTAACAGAAAGCAAAAAAGAGAACTTAAAATATGAAATTATAAATTGGAGCGAGGAAAATTATAGAGCTGATGTTACATACAAAGTCATTTCAAGAGTTGATGATTCTGGAACAGAAAATTTATTTACACAATTTAAAATAATAATAACTGAAAAAAATGCGGGAAAAGAAGGGTATTTAGTTATTGACTATCCAAAAGATGCCATAACTTTCATGAGGGATTATGGACAGAAAGAAGCCATATCTGGCTCTAAAAATGGAGCAGCGATTCCTGTTTCCGGCTCTAAAGAAGTAGAATTTATTATTCCGGAAAAAATACAAGTGGAAGAGCTTGGAGCATATATATCCCCTAAATTGAGCGTTTTTGCTTTAGAATCCTCTGGTTTTGTAGAGAAAAATGAAAGGCCTCAAAAAGCATTTTGGTATTATATTTTAGTTGCTATCGGTATTTTTGTATTATATATAATACTACAGGAATGGTATAAGAAATATTATGAATCATACTTATTCAAAAATAAAGACGACCTTTATAATATAATCAACTTTATCTATAATACGAGAATATCCCGAATTGGAGATGGAGAAATTAGAAGGAAATTGAGCAACATAGGCTGGAAGGGAGAACAAATTACTTATTCATTTAAGAAAATAGATGGGAAAAGGACAGGAATGCTTGAAATTCCAATATTCAGATTCTTTGAGCAGAGAAAAATTAGGAAGGAGATTGCAAAGAGACATGGCGGCAGAATGGAGGACACAAAGTTTATTAAAAGACTCTGACTAAAAAGAAATATGATAAAAATATTAAGGGATTTTTCAAGAAGGATTTTGAATAGGATTTTCAAGAGAAAAGGCAATATAAAAATAGGCTTTTATGGACCGCCTAATTCTGGTAAAACGAGTTTGGCAAATAGAATATGCAAGGACTGGACAGGAGAAGAAATAGGAATCGTAAGCAAAATTCCTCATGAGACAAGGCATGTTCAATTCAAGGAAAAAGTTGAAATCAAGCATAAGAGCAAGACATTAACCTTAAAGCTAATTGACACTCCTGGAATTGCCACTAAAATTGATTATGAAGATTTCCTTAGATTTGGAGTTAAAAAAGGAGATGCGAAGAAGAGGGCAAAAGAAGCAACCCAAGGAATAATTGAAAGCATACAATGGCTTGATGATATGGATGCTGTTTTAATTGTTTTAGATTCAACAGAGAATCCTTATTCACAAGTTAATATAACAATTATAGGCAATTTAGTTGCTAGGAAAATTCCCATTCTTGTGGTAGCAAATAAAATAGATTTGAAGAAAGCAGATGCCAAAAAAGTGGAAGCTGCTTTCCCTGAGTATGATGTCGTGGGTATCTCAGCAAAAGAAGGGACAAACATGGAAGAGTTTTATGAGTCATTATTTAAATTAGCCAAAAAGGCATAAAAGGTAAAAGAGATGAAAAATAAAAAGATAAGAGGATTAAGTCTGCAAGTGATTCCATTTTCAGAAATCATTGAGATGGGAATATCAGAGAGAGTGAAAAAGATATTAAATCTTGTTTTAGGAAACAAGATAGTTATTATACAAGGAAGATTAAGAGCAGAAGAAGAAGCAAGACTAATTGAGGATACCATGGCCTTAGTTGACCATCTTAAGAGTTTTAAAGGAATCGAGCTTGCAGTTATAGAGCCAAGCATGAAGGATAAAAATGTCCTATTTAAATTCAGATATAACCTTGCAAAAACTCTTGTAGGAGATAATGCTGCTTTAACTGTTATTGGACCCTCTTCTGTTGTCAAGGAAATAAAAAGAGATCCCAAAAAAATTGAATTGTTTTTTAGTTAGATTAATTTATTTAGCGCTTTCTTTCGGCATTTTAAGAGCGGAAGTTAAATCAACGATATATTTTCCGTCTTCTATTTGATAAATTCTTGGTTTATTAGACGAGAATAATTTTGCTAAATCAATTAAATATTTCCCAGGCTTAAGGACTTTAACGCTTTCAAAATCTAGGAAAATAGGAGTTTCCTCGTCTTTCAAGCCAGCTATTTCCCTAACATCATTTTCCATCTGCCTCTTTTCAATAGGTGTTAAGGAAACATCTTCATTGCTTGCCATGATTTCTTTCAATTTCTCTGCTTTTATATAAAAAAAGAACTTGCTATGACAATTAGAACAGCCTTCTAAAGTCTCCTGAGAGCCATCTTGATATATTTTCGAGCAATGAACACATCTATGAGGCATTTATTGAAAAATAGAGAAGGCTTAATAAAGTTTTATATATTACGTTTTCTTACTTCTTGTATGAGTCTAAATAAAGTATTAAAAGAGCTTGATTTAATGCCTAGCAAAGATGAAATAAGGGAAGCGAAAAGAAAAACAGATGAAGTTATTTCTGCCATGAAAGAGGAGATAAAAAGGCTAAAGGTAAATGCAGAAGTCTTTTTGGGAGGCAGCCTGGCCAAAAGCACATTGGTAAAAAAAGGCAGGCATGATATTGATATTTTTGTGAGGTTTGACTGGAAATATCAGGATTTAAGCAATTACCTAGAAAAAATAGCTAAAAATACTGCCAAAAAAACAGGAGGAAAATTAGAGAAAATTCATGGAAGCAGGGATTATTTTAGGATAACAAGAAATAATATTGACTTTGAAATAATTCCTGTTTTGAAAATTAAAAAGCCTAGAGAAGCAAGAAATGTAACTGACTTAAGCTATTTTCATGTAAATTATGTAAAAAAGAAAATTAAAAATAAGAAATTAGCTGGAGAGATTGCAATTGCAAAGGCATTCTGTAAGGCGCAGGGAGTTTATGGAGCAGAGAGCTATATTCAGGGATTTTCAGGCTATGCCCTTGAATGCCTTATTATCCATTATGGAAGTTTTGAAAAAATGCTTCGGGAATTATCTAAAGTTAAAGAAAATGGGCGCTTAATTTTAGACCCTGAAAAAAAATTCAAGAAAAAAGATGATGCTTTGTTTGAGCTGAATGCAAGCAAATTAAAAAGCCCGATAATTCTAATTGACCCTACATGGAAAGAAAGGAATGTTCTTGCTGCTTTGAGCTTAGGGACTTTCCAGCTATTTCAAACTGCAGCAATGGGATTTCTTAGGCATCCTTCAAAGAAATGGTTTGAAGAAAAGACGATTGACGAAAAGATACTAAAAGATGCAGCTAAGAAAAAGAAGGCTGAATTTGTTAAAATAAATATTAGAACTGATAGGCAGGTAGGGGATATTGCTGGAACAAAGCTAAAGAAATTTTCTAATTTTCTAACCAGAGAATTGGGAACTTATTTTGAAACAATAAAAATAGAATTTGTTTATGATAAAGCTAATAGTGCTGATGTTTACATAATTGCTAAATCAAAAAAAGGAATTATAAGAATTGGCCCTCCGATAGGCATGAAGAAAAACGCTTCTGAGTTCAGAAAAAGAAATAAAAGCGTTTTTGTCAAAAACGGATTATTGCATACGAAGATAAAGATTGATTTTACAGCTAAAGAGTTCTTGAATAATTACAAGAAGAAATACGCCAATAAGATAAGAGAGATGAATATAATCAGATTTGATATTTGTTAAACTGCTTCAAGACGACTCTATTTAATTTGGTAATTTAAGGAGTATCTTTGAAGGAATAGTCGCATCTTATCTTGGAGCATATTTCTGTAATGTACCATGATATAACTCGGCGGCTTTTATAGCAAAAATCGCATGCTCACACTCCAATGTTCTAACTTCATTATCTCCTGGTGGGCTCATAAAAGTTGTTTGCTCAAATCTTGAAACTGCTTCTTCACTTGTTTTTAGCTTAGGTGTCTGTTTTTTTTCCATTTTACTGTCCCACATTGACAGCAGAGCCATTCCTCAAAGAATACTCAACCATGTTTGTCAATGAAGATGTGAAGAAATTTGATTGAAGCCATACTCCCATTTCCTCCTCGTCGGTTTCAGGAGTTATCATAAATAAGATTTCTTTCTTGTCTGTAATGTAGAATCTTGCCAGGCTGTCTGTATGCTTAACTTTTAAATTGTGCTTTAATGCGAGTTTCTTAACTTTTTCCTGCTCTCCTGATAAAGCAACTCTTACTTTGACATTGCATTTTTTAAATTTTTCCAGAGCAGGAACTAAAATCCTGCCTTTGTCTTCAAAGTCAAGAGCAGATGTGCATATTAAGACTTCATTTTTTGCATTGTCAAAGAGCTCTCTTAATTTTGCCATTATATTTGACCTGCCTTTAAAAAAGCCTGTTATTTCATGAGATTTTATCGGGGCAAATCCAGAATTATGCAACTGCTCCAACTCTGTGTATTCGGCTGTACTTTTAAGCTTAGATAAAGACTTGACTTTTTCCTGAGCATTATTAAGCATATTAGATTTCATTTTTTCTATGACCTCTGTAGGCTTTACAGAAATGTATTTTACAGGCTTGCCAATCCTTGTTATTGCAAAACCTCTCTTCTCTAAGGATTCTAAAACATCATATGTTCTACTTCTAGGAACTCCAGAAATATCAGCGGTCTCTCTTGCAGAAGCAACGCCTTTTGAAAGCAAGGCTAGCCATACTTTAGTTTCATAAATATTCAGGTCAAAGTAGTCTTTAATCCTTTTGACTAATTCTTGTTTTATTATCATGTATTAGTGATAAATGAGGGATATTTAAATGTTTCTATTGTTCTTATTATAAAGTTACAACACGATAGATTTATATACTATTATAAGAAACATTTTAGATGGAAGCTGATAGAATATTGAAGAATTTCAAATTTATAAATCCTGATAGAGATCCTTACAAAACTCATTTGGGAAAATATATTGAATTCAGTGGATTATAAAAGAAGGCGAGAAAGCGGGAAAGAAAGAAACAAAGAAAAAGAAGAGAAAGCTAAATCAAATAAGCCAGAAGCAGGGCAACAAAGCACCCTGCTGAGATGAAAGGCATGGCGGGGTAGAACTTGCCTTTTTCTGAATAATAGAATAATAGGGCTAAGGCAATTGTCGCGCCTATGGAAATAAGAAGGGCTTGTATTGGGCCTAAAGCTCTTAGAACAACTCCTGCAAGAATTATTGGGAAAACAACATCGCCGCCGCCTAGAATTGCAACGTGAACTTTTATTTTTTTGCTTTTTACATCTGACTTTTTTACTTTCGCAAGAAGCTCTTTCTGCTTACTGCCAATATAAGGTATGAAGAAGCCAGAAAAGACCCTTACTTTCTTGATTTGGTATTTTGCCATTTTCTGCATGAAGCCGGAATGCCAGACAGCATAAACATCATAAATGGAAATTAAAATTAGAAGGATTATAATTGTCCAGATATTTAAAAGGGGAACAAAAATTGCTGCGATTCCAGGATATATTGCAAGCTCTGTAAGATTATGAACTAAAATATTTCTCTTAAAAACTTTGAAAAATGCGAGGGGGATTGCTAAAACTAAAGCAATTAAAGAAGAATGTATTATACCTAAAAGGGCTGCATTTATTGTAATAGCAAGGGCAATTATTATGACAATAAAAAACCAAACCCTAAGAATAATCTCTGCCTGAAATTTCATAAGAACAAGCATTATACTCAATGCTATAAAAAGAGCAATAATAATGGATATTAAATTTATTTTCGGATTTGTATCTTGAGGAGGTTCTGTTCCGTAAGGAAGATTATAGGAAGTAATATTTGCTATATTTCCGGAGCTGTCTATAACTTGCTTGACTTCTGGGGAATACGCATTTAGAACTGCAAGACCTATTAATTGTGTCAAAAAAAACATGCCTAAAAGAAGGGCAGTAACTTTTATAGAATGCTTCATTTTTATATTAGAAAGAGGTGACTTTTAAAGGTTTATGGGCGTTTGATGAAATGAGAGAAAGAACAAAAAATAGATTTTAAAATAATAGAACCAGAAGAAGCAATTAATGAATTAGATAAACAATAAGTCTTCTACTTCAGCCTAATCGTCTCGAGGTTTCTGGGGACAGAAGTCTCAATCCTATGCTGCTTGTATAAAGTAGAAGCTAAATCCAGACATTTAGAAACTTCTCCGTGATTAACTATAATCTTTTTTGGCTTTGGAACCATTCTGCTTATATATTGCAATAATTCATTCCTTCCAGAATGCGCAGATAAGCCATAAAGAGTCTGGACTTCTAATTTTACCTCAACTTTTCCTCCATCACCATTAAGATAAACATTTTTTGCGCCTTCCTGGACTTGTCGGCCTGTAGAGCTTAAAGCCTGAAAGCATGTAAAAACAACAAGATTATTTGGATTATCTGCCAAGTGCTTGAAATATTCTACAGATGCTCCTCCGACTAGCATTCCAGAGGTAGCTATAATTATGCATGGACCTCCTTCAATAACTTCTTTTCTTTCTGCTGGGCTTCCTATTCTCTTAAAAATATCAGAGACAAAAGGATTATTATCTTGGAAGATTTGATTTCTTACGCTTGCAGAGAGAAAATCCGGATATGCTGTATGAATTGCATTAATATCCCATATCATGCCGTCAATATAAACAGGTATCTTGGGCAATTCTCCTGTCCTGATTGCTTCTTCAACTCTAAGCATTGTTTCCTGTGCATGACCTAAGCCAAGTTCAGGAAGCAAAATTTTTCCATTCCTTTCAATTGTCTTTTTGATTAAGTCTGTAAACTTTGCCTCTGTCTCCTTCCTAGGAGGCAGAACATCATCTTTGCCTCCATAAGTAGCCTCTATTGTTAAAGTTTCGACTCTTGGGAAATGATTATTTGCAGGATCTAATAAGCGGGTTTTCCCATATTTTGTATCTGCGCTATATACAAAATTATGCAACCCATTGCCTATATTAATATGAACTTGAGCTGCCCCAAGAACATGGCCAGCGTTATAAAAAGTTATTCTTATATCTGAAGTAATATCAGTAACTTCATTGAAATCAAGAGCAATAGAATGCCTGACCATTTCTTTTATATCTTCTGCCCTGAATAAAGGAGAAGCTGCCTGCTTGTATGCAACTCCAACAAAATCTAAAGCTAAAAGAGCTGAAATGTCCCGAGTTGGCTCTGTTAAATAAACTGGGCCTTTATAGCCCATTTTATATAAGTAAGGTATTGTCCCACAATGATCAAGATGAGCATGGCTCAAGATTATAGCATCTATCGAATTTAAATCGCCTATTTCAGCAACATTCAAATACGGAAATTTTTCAGGACCATCTGCAATTGCAGGGTTAATACCACAATCAAGAAGTATTTTTGAATTTGGCGTTTGTAAAAGCAAGCATGAGCGGCCTACCTGCCTTCCGCTTCCTAAATAAGTGACTCTTATCCACATATCCATTTTTTCAGGATTCCATTCTTTGTAAATCTTTTTTCCTATATCATTCAGAAATTTCCTTCTGTAATTGTTATTTGCGTAAAGGACAGACCTTATCTTTTCAGTAATCTTACTTGGAATAATCGGGCTTCTTCTAATAGAAGGGCTCCAAAAAGTCGATTTCTTAATATCATTTAGAACAGAGCCTTGCTTTCCTATGACTAAGCCTGGCTTTTTTGCTTCTATTATAACTGAAGACCTTTGAACGTCAAAAATTACGTTTGTAATTGAAGCTTCTTCAGGAACCAGGGCCCTTATTGTCTTTTCTGTCTCTGGCTCTGAAAGAAGGACTGATTTTTCCGCCCTTAATTCAATTCTTTTCTTAATCTTGTCAACGACTTCCCTGACTTTTGATTCTCCTGCTTTGAAGAATTCCTTGTCCTCTGTATAAAGAACTATGTTTGCCCCTTCAAATTCTGCGTCAGTAATTACTTTCGGCAATTCTTCTTTTATGCTTTTTAATATATCTGCCATTTTGCTTTTCTTATATCAATAAAATAAAACTTAGATATCTCCTATTATATTGTTATCATTTAGATTATCTTTCATATTCTTTCTTGCTTATTTTACTCGTTATACTCATCTTTTGCGTCTTAAAATTGAAAAATTACTTATATTGAGACACTATTTCCTCAGAGACTACTTGCTTTATGCCATCTTTTGTTATGGTGAATACGTCTATGCCATTGCCGGAGCCAACATCCCTTTGCGTTGAAGATTTTATGCACTCTTTGACAAGCTCAACCCCTTCTTTTATAGATAAATCTTTCTTGTACTGCCTTTCAAGCAAACCAAATATAAAAGGCATTCCTGATGAAAAGTTAGCATCGTAATCTTTGACTTCATATATGCCTCCTGCGGGCTCGATGCTGAAAAGAAAGCTCTTTCCATCTTCATCAACGCCAGCTATAAGAGTTCCTACTATATTTGGTATCATTGTAGACATCCTAATATTTCTATATATCATCATGGCAAGTAGATGGGCTGCTTCTTTTATAGTTGGTCTGGATTTTGTCTTTAATTCTTTCAGGCGAAGCTCTGCCGCTATAATTTTATGCACTAACTGCGCATCTGCAACTCCTCCCGTATAACAAACTGCCAAATACTCATTTACCTTCATTATTTTAACATAATCTTTATTCATTAATAAAGTCCCGGAAGTCACTCTTCTATCTGCTCCTAAAACAACTCCATCTTTGCAAACTAATCCAACTAAAGAAGTGTTTGATTTTAGCATATTTTGCTGTATTCCTGTGTTTGTATCCATATTATTCATTTTAATGAGAATAGAGAACCTCTCTGGTCTATTATTTAAAAAGGAAAGAGTATTTAAGTTTTTTGGTTTTCATGCATTGTTGCATCTACGGGTGTTTTCGTAAGGCTTTTAAGTAAGGAATCCTTTACTTTTTCAATGGCGGAAAATAACAATTTAAGAACTGTTGGCTGAAAGCGGCTGGAATGCACCTATTCTCTCTGCTGAGGAGGATTTATCTTTTTTTATTTTTATTACTGAATCAACAAAGCCTTCAATTTTCTGCTCATGACTAACTATTATTAATTGAGAAACATTTAATTCCTGAAATATGCTGCGCATCTTTTCTATCTGCGCTTCTGAGAATCCTTCTGTTGGCTCGTCGAGAATTACTAAATCTCTGGTTTTAATGTTACTAAGTATTGAATTGATTGTTTGATTTAAAGCAAGCCTATAAGCTAGCGCAACTGCTGTCCTCTCTCCTCCTGAAAGGAATTCATAAGACATTTCAGCGCCGTTATGTATAATAACCGGAGTGAAATTCTCATCAAGATTGGATTCAAATAAATCCTGGACTAAAAGGTAGAACCATTTGTTAAAAAGCTTTGAAAACTCAAGCCTTAACTTGAGCATGACATTTCTTTCTGTAAAATTGATGAGAGAAAGAAATTGGTTTGAAAGCCAATCCTGAATTTCAAGCAGATTAGATAGCTTTTTTTTCTGCATTTCTTTTAAATTAATTGATTCTTCAAGAGCAAAAATCTCTTTATGCATCAATTCCAGCTCCTTCTTTAGCTCTGCTAATGCTATTTCCTGATTCTTTTCCTCAAGAAAGGCTTTTTTCAGCTCGTCATGCTTTAATTTGTAAAGATTCTTATATTTTGAGAAAGCTAGTATGCTTTCTTTTAATGAATCAAAGTGCTTTGATAATAATGAAATGTCTTTATCCAGATTTTCCCTGCTTTTTTTCATATCAACAATCTTTTTCCTTGATTTTTCCAAATCCTGAGTTTTTGATTTAAGAATTTCAAGATAAAGCTTTCTATCATCTAATTTTGATATCTCGCACTTTATCTTTTCCAGCTCTAAAAGAATAATTGATTTTTCCTGCTCAAGCGATTCAAGATTTTTTTTCAATTCTGAAAGAGTATTTTCTGATGCGTTTAGAATATTGTGCTTATGAGAGTCAGGGACATTTTGCAAACAAGTTGGGCAGAAATGCATCTTAAAAATGCGCTCAATCGTATCAGTATTGTCCTTTCTTGCCTGTTCAAGGGAATTTATCCTACTCTTTATTTCAATAAATCTTGAATGTTTTTCATCCAAAATTTTCTTCATTTCTGCTATTTCCCTTAGAATCGACAAAAATTCTTCTTCTTTGAATGTCTCCTTTAATTCTGAAATATCCTTTTCTGTTTCATTTATGTCTTTATTCAAAACTAGAAGGCTTTCTCTCTTTGAGGTGAAAAGAAATTTTGTCTTATCAAGCCCTGCCTCTAACCTCTCACCCTCTTTAATCTTGCTTTCAAGCTCTATTGCGCTTGATTCTATGCCTTTCCTTATCTTTATTTTTTCTGCAACGCTGATTTCCTTTTCCTTAACCTTTTTCTCAATTGTATTTAAAGATTCTTTTATCAAAGCAAAGTTGGCTTTGTCTGAATCAAGTTTTTTTATTTCGCCTTGAATAATTTTTGAATCTTCCTTTAATTTGTTAATTAGAATAGAAAGATTTTCCCTTATTATTTTATATTTGTCCATCCCAAAAATATGCCTTAAAACGTTTAGCCTGACCTCTGGCTCCTCAAGGATAATCTGCTTCATCTGCTCTTGGGGCGTATAAACTGTGTATCTGTAAAGAAGATTATTTTTCTTTATGAATTCTGGAGGGTAATTTAAAAGCTTTAAAATTTTAGTCTTTAGCTCTGTAATTGAACACTCTGTTTTCTCTCCATTTATGGAAATAGCAGAGTACTCATTTGTGACTGATCTTCCTCTCTTGAGCTTCCTTTCTATAATAATCTCCTGATCAGAGATTTCCATTTCCAATATGACTTCTCCTATATAAGAGTTATTCCTGAGCAAGGCAGAGCCTGTTTGGCCTGGTTGCAAGCCAAAAAGAGCATACTCAATGGCTAGCAAAATTGAGGTTTTCCCGGAGCCAACATCTCCTGAAAGTAAGAGAGAGCCATCTGGGAAAATTATCTCTCCCTCTTCATAACTTCTTATGTTCTTCAAGGTAACTTTTTTTAGCTTCATATTCCTAAAACTTTTTTAGATTCTGACAATATTCTTTCTTCAAAAACAGCGAGCCTCTCGTCCTCTAATTTCTCTATTTGAAGAGCCCTCATAAGCTGAATTATGTAAGGATTAAGCTTGCTTGGATTGCTTTCCTCAAATTTTTTTATTACTTGAGATTCTATATTTACCGTATCCAAAACCTCCATTTTGATTTCTGATTCCTGCGTATGAAGTCTTGAAGTTGTTCTTAGAAATGAAAAGCAATTTCTTTTTTTCAAATAAGATTCTATCTTATGAAAGTCTATATCAGATGTCTTGCCTTTTTCTAAAATTCCGGAGAGTTTTAAAATGACAATCTTATCCTTAACTTCTAGAGAATCCAGAGATTTTATTATATATTCTGTGGCGTTTAAAGCATCTTTTATCTCTAAACTTAATGGCAAAACGTCTTTAATTTTTATTTCTTCCCTTTTAATCTTACCATCATCAAAAATATAAAAAGAGCCTGCCCTTAACTCCTCTAATTCAGAAATATTATTAGGAAAGATAGGGCCAGAGTAAACTCTATTTTCCCTGCAATAATTTATGTGTAAGTGCGAGAGGGCAAGATAGTTAACTCTTGGCAGCTTTGTATGGTCAACAGCTTTTATTGGCATCGCTCCAAGAGCGTCCCTTATCGCTGTATGAAGCATAAGTATTTTAAAAAGACCTGGGGAATCCTGCAAACTTATTCTTTCAATTTCTTCAACTTCCAATGATGATTTTTTCCCAGGATAGCCGTAAATTGCGACATTCTTATAAAGAGTAGGCAAAAGAATTATTTTATCAGCCCTTTCCTCAAAAATTGAAACATTCCTGCAGAAGCCTGCTTTTTCTAAAACCTCTAGAAACGATTTTCCAGAGACTGAATAATCGTGGCTGCCTGCTATAATAAAAACAGGTATATTGGAATCTTTTAATCTTTTAAATTCCTGGAAGGCTTCTTTCAAAGTCTCAATAGGAGGATACGCAGAATCGAATAAATCTCCTGTAATAAGCGCAAAATCAACTTTTTCTTTTATGCACTTATCAACTGCTATTTGGAAACTTCTAAAGTTGAGCTCATTTAGCTCTAGCTGCCTCCATCCACCTAAATGACAATCTCCTAGATGTGCAAATTTCATGAAATTTGCAAAAGCAAAGATTATATATAGATTATTGTAATGTTCTAGGACAGATAAAAAAACTATTGGGACTGCTAGGAGCAGGTTATTGACTGAATAACAATTGCATTAGAACAGGCAGCCACTTTGTCTTTAACTAAAAGAGCCGGCTGGATTTCCAGCTCATATTTAGTGATTCCTGGCTGAGTTACATTTACTATGTTATAAATTCCAGAAGATTTATTACCTGGAGCTAAGACTGGAACAAAATAAAACTCCGAGTTATTTTTGTTGACCCAAGATCTTACTTTTTTTCCTTCGATAGCTATTCTTATATATGCTGCGTCAACTGAAAAGCGCCCTTTATTTGAGATAGTTAAACTCAAATTATGTCCTATTACAGAACATGAATAATTTTGCACAACAAGGCTTATCCCTTCCTTGCATTCTGGCTGCTCTTTTGGAACATATGTCCTTAAATAGGCAAAAACTAAAACACTTAAGCCGACAGCTATAACTACAAGAAACATGTATGCTACCATTTCGCTTACTGCCTTTTTTTTCTTATATTCCTGTAACATATCGCTCTTCGTTAACCTCTTTCTTAACTGCTACATATATATTTTGTCCTTTTGTAACATTAAATAAGTATTTAATGTTTGGGCTTAATGATATTGTAATTAAATCATTCTGGATTGTTACATTATTTGAGCTATCAAGTGCCTGCTCAGAGCCTTTTGCATAATAAGTGTAATTCATCTCGCCCTTTTTTCCGTATACAACTATAAGATTAACATCAGGATTTGAAGCTGCATAAGAATTTGTAATGTTTTTCACGTTCTTATTTATCTGGCTTTGATTCAGCTCAAGAAACAGTCCGTTGTTCATTATCTGGGCAGATTCGTATTTTATATCTTCTGCCAAAGAAAAGACTTTTGAATCATGAACTGGAGCGCTAGCAGTATTATAAATTGTGCCAAGACCAAAAATAACCGAAACCAAAATCAAAGCTGCTATAATAAAAAACTGCCCCTTTTTGTCCATTGGATAAAAGAGAAAAAGAAGTTTTTATATGTTGTGTAGACGGGGAGTTTGCTCGGCTTGTCTAAACCAGGAAACCTCCAACTTTTCTCGGCTTTGCTGCCCTATAAGCATCCTGATTCCTGTTTAGGGCTGCTTCATTCCTGACCTGACCCATTTCGCAGGAGCAAGATCGAACAGGACAAAGCGTCAACGTCCAGCTGAAGACTGGAAAAAACTGACCTCACTTGCTCCTTTGCGGCCCACTTAAAGCCCGCTAGTGTATGGCGCAGGGCTAGAGCGCCGGCCTGTCTACAACATAGACAGGATTTAGAAGACTTATAAACCTAATGATTTGAAATCATTCATCATCGAACTTTTCGATTTGCCTTTTGATTTTCTGCAAATCTACCTTTGCTCTTGCTTCATTCACTTTCTTATCTGGCTTTGATGCCATGGCAAATAAAAGAACTAAAAGAATGATAAAAAGAAGAATTACTCCTATTAGCATTGCAAATATTAATTCCTGTGTCATGAATTAAAGAGATAAATGGGTTATTTAACCATTATTGTAGTAAATTACATTTTTTCAATGACTTGGATTCCTAAAAGAGAAAGAGCGTTTTTTAATACATAAGCAAAAGCAGAGACTAATGTAAGCCTGAAATTTTCTTCCTGTGAGCCAATGACCTGAGAAGAATGATAAAATTCATTAAACATCTGAGATATATTGTATGAATAATGCGCTATTAAAGAGGGATTTAGTTCACTATAGGCGTGTTCTGCAATTTCTGGAAATGCGCTAAGACTAATAATCAGTGCCTTCTCTTTATCATT
The DNA here is from genome assembly GCA_964468255.1 of Candidatus Woesearchaeota archaeon. GTDB lineage: Archaea > Nanobdellota > Nanobdellia > Pacearchaeales > GW2011-AR1 > VGKP01. Next base: position 37,000 of record CAYXTB010000003.1, read on the forward strand.
TATTTTTTTTATCTCGAATTTCTTTGGCTTGTAATCTGCCTTTCTTAATATGCTTCTTGCCCTTGCATAAGTATAGAGAAGATAAGAGCCGGTGTCGCCTTCGAAAGATATTGATTCTTCCGGCTTGAAAATTATATCTTTTGCCCTATCAATCTTAAGAAAATAGTAACGCAAGGCAGCCATTGCAATTGCCTCTGCTCTCATTAATTTTTCTTTTTTTAATAAGTCTTTATATCTTGAATCTAGCTCTTTCAAAGCCAGATATTCCATTTCTGCAATTAAATCGTCTGCGTCTACTACATTACCTTCTCTTGATTTCATTCTTCCTGATTCGAGATTAACCATCCCATAATTTAAATGATACAATCTACTAGCCCATTTGAAACCTAATAACTTTAGAATCGCGAAAAGAGTTTTGAAATGGTGATTTTGCTCTGAAGCACTAACATAAATAGACTTATCAAAAGATAATTCTTTGTATCTTAGCAGAGCTAAATACAAATCTTGCGTTATATAAATTGAAGTGCCGTCAGCTCTTAAAAGTATTTTTTCTCCTAACCCTTCATCTTTTAAATCTGCGAAAACTGCTCCATCTTCTTTCTTTTTCAATATGCCATTTTTGAGCCCTTTATTTATTATATTCTTGCCTTCTTTGTATATCTTTGATTCAAAATATTCCTTGCTTGCTTTATAGCCAAATTTTTTATAAGTTTCTTTAAAGCCTGAAAAAGCCCAGGAATTCATCTTTTTCCATAGAGCTGTTATCTTCTTGTCTCTTGATTCCCATCTTTGAAGGCAATCCTGGGCCTCTTTTTCCAGTGATGGATTTTCTTTGGCTTTTTGGCTGAAAAGAACATAATAATCTCCTATAAAATGGTCTGATTTTTTCTTTGCTTTTTGAGGGGAGTCGGCCTTGCCAAATTTTGCATAGGCAACCATTGACTTACATATATGAATTCCTCGGTCATTATTTAAGTTGACAATCTTCACATTGCCACCGTAAAATTCTAATATTTTTTTGACTGACTGCCCTAAAATTATATTTCTAGCATGGCCTATATGCAATGGCTTGTTAGTATTTGGGCTTGGAAATTCCAGAACAACTTTTCCCTTTACATCATGGGAGCCATATTTGTCTTTTTCCTTTAAAATCTTTTTTAAAACTTGAGAAGCAATTAATTTTCTATCAATAGAAAAATTAATATAGGGACCAATAGATTTTATTTTCTCAAAATTCTGAGATTTTATTTTTTTTGATATTTCCTCGGCTATTTGAGCAGGATTTTTCTTTAATTTCTTTGCCAAGATAAAACAAGGAAAGGCATAATCGCCTAAATCTAGATTTTTGGGAATTTCTATTAACTTTTCTATTTCTTCCTTCTTTAAAGGAACAAGAGAAGATAAAAGCAAAGATATTTTATCTTTCATGGATAAAGATTGAAAAGAGAATTAATAAAACTATTCCTTGAGCTTTGTTCCGCAATTCATGCAGAATTTTTCACTCTCTTCTATTGATTTTTTACATGAAGGGCATTTTGTTAAAGGGATCACAATTTTTCCGCCGCAGTCTGGACAGAACTTTGCATCTTCGGGCGCTGTTTTGCCACATAACGAGCATCTTGGAAGGGGCTTCTTTCTTTCTATTATTGTTTTATACCCATATTTTCCGCCGGAAACTATCTTTGAAAAAACATCTTCTATTGATTCTACATCCTGATATTTTCTTAAGTCTATATTGCTTCCCATTTTCGCCTCTTCATGCCTCTTTTTATTACAGAGAATTTAGATAATTGAGTTACATTTTATTACAAATTCTCTGTTTGGAAAATTCGAACGAAAGGTAATATAATCAAACGAATTCTCCATAAACTAAATATTGTGCTATTTTATAAACATTTTGATGTTTTCTTATAATTGATAAGTGATGATAAAGCCTCTACCGAGGATTGAACTCGGGGCCTCCGCATTACGAGTGCGGCGCTCTTACCAGCTGAGCTATAGAGGCATAACATTTTGATAAGAAAGGAATATTTAAATAGCTCTCCTCCCTGTAATTTAACATGTATCTGAAAAGAGGTCTAGCAGGTTATTTCTCTGCATTCATATTATTAATGGCAATATTTTCAGCTTCAATTGTTTTTGCGCAGGAAAATGAATCTGACGAAAATGAGGCTGATATAGAAATTGAAGAAGAGATAGAAACTGAAACTAACGAAGGAAGAGAACTTGCTGATCCTGGAATAACTCCAGATAATGCATTTTATTTTATAGATGAATTTTTTGAGAGATTTGGGGATAAATTAAATAATAGGGAAGAGAAAATAGCGGAAATAAAGGCAATGATAGAAGAAGGTAAGATAGAAGAAGCAAGATTGTCTCTTAAGAAATATAATGAATATATTGAAGAAATAGGGGATGAGATTGATCCTGAAAGAAGCGAAGAAGCACAGGAAAGTGTAGATGCAATTGAAGATGCTATTGACGAAATAGAAAATGATATCCCAGACGAAGACAAAGATGAGTTTGTCAATGAAATTAGAGGCAAGGAGAAGAAAGTTAGAATTGCTGCAGAACTTTCTACCAAAATAAAAGAATTATGTGAAGCACTGGCGAAAGTTGATATTAATGAGTATGCAAGAGTTTGCAGGACCGATGATAATGCTCCAGATTGGCAAAAAAGACTGGACAAAAAACTGACGAAAGAGCAAGAACAAGAAGCAAGGGAATTCTTTAAAATAATGTCACAATGCTTTAGAAATCCTAAAGAATGCGAATGTAATAAAATAACTTATGTTGATTTTGCAAATATGTGCTCTGAAATAGCTCCTTTGGCGGCTCAATGCCAAGATGGAAATGAAGAAGCTTGTATAAAAATGGATGAAATAGAAGATCCTAGGAATTTGCTGCCGGAGCATCTGCAGCATGTTCTTGATAGAATTGAAGATGAATATTCAGATGCTAAATTTGACCATTATGCTCCTCCTGAATGTAGAGAAGCCGGGGCAGATACACCAAAAGAGTGCGAGAAAATTATGATTAAAAAACATGCGCCGGAAGAGTGCAGGGAAGCATTGGAATCTGGAGAATTAGAATTTGAAAACTTCAGACAATTTGAAAAAGCATGCCAGGAAATAATGTTTGTAAAGAATGCCCCTGAAGAATGTATCGAAGCAGGAGTCAACAATCCAAAAGAGTGCGGAAAAATAATGTTTAAACTACATGCGCCGGAAGAGTGCATTAATGCTGGATTGACAGGAGAAACAAGATTAGATGAAAAAAAATGCAGAGAAATTATGGATAGCAGAAGAGGAGAGAATAGAGGCGAAGGCAGAGGATACGGATTTGCATTAGGAAGGAACTGCAAGGAAATTCAAAACAAAGAAGAAAAATTAAAATGTTTTGAAGAAATATTTGATAATGCTCAGGAACATTATGGCTTTAAAGGAAAAGCTGAATTTGGAAATGGGAAAGAATTTGAAGGAAAAGATGAAAACGGGCAGTATAATCAACATCAACAATATGAGCAGAATCAATATCCAAGTTCAGGAAGTTTTGAATGCCCTTCTGGATATGAAAAGAAGTGCGAAGGAGATAGATGCTCTTGCGCGCCAAGCGGGCAGACGACAACAGAACCTACGACAACACCGACAACAGAACCTACGACAACACCGACAAC
>CAYXTB010000003.1:40775-51756 GCA_964468255.1 Candidatus Woesearchaeota archaeon
ACAACAGAACCTACGACAACACCGACAACCGGCGGCACGACAGGCAGCTTTATTTCCGGCAACGCCTTTTTTGATTATTATTATAAGTAATAATCAATATCTTTTCTAGAAAGATTTTTAACAACTTCATAAAACGAAAAATCAAATAATTAAAACCATTTAAAACAGAAGTTGACCTGAAAAATAATTTTGTCTTATTTGTAGACTTTGACCATCATGATAAAATCTATTAATTAATCCGATAAACAATAAGGCAATTTCCCTTTGAATCTTTTAAATTCTTGCTGGAAATGCTTTCTGCATAAATAACTCCAGCCTTTATCTTTATATTTTCCTCCTAGAAGCATAGGATAAACTTCTTTATGTACTTTATTTGTACAAATTCCTTGATAATCGCAAACCTTTACTCGTCTTCTGTTCATTATTTTCGTCAAGGGCAAGATTCTCTTTTTCATCTTAATTTGCTGATTAGCTCTTCTTTTATATGCATTTTCTTTTCTTCTGAAATGGCAAAAAGATATTTCTTAACCGCGTTTTCGTCAATAGTCATGATATAGTTAAGCTTTATGATGCTATCGTATTCTGCTCCCTCTTCCTTTGTTAAAGTGACGCCTTTCATATGTGGATTGCTTGTTATACCTGCGATGACAATATTGCCGTATTCTTCAAATAAAACCAAAGCCGGGCGAGTCTTTACCTCATTAGAATCAGTGAATTGCACTAAAGCTAGGACTATATCTCCAAAACTATACTTTTTCCCACTTTTCGTCGTATTCATTATCCCACAATTCCTTCATCTTTTTCTTTTGTATTTCGTGCAGAAATCTATCATAAGAGTTATTTCTTCCTTTTTTTGCCTCTATATACATTTTGACTAGTCTAACTAAAAGGTCATTGTAGGTTTGTCTTGGGTTTTCCTTAGCTTTCTTCAATAGTTCAATCGTTTCTTTGCTTATTAATATGGTTGACTCTTCGGTCATATATAACTAACTATATACTGATATATAAATCTTTCTGCTATCAAAGTTCTTAGAGATGATTAAAAGATTGAGCTAAAGAAAAATGTTGCGTAAGTAAACCAACTAATTTACTTTTATTACGTGCTAGTTCAATCTCTTCTTTTCTTGCTTCCCTATGATCTAAAATAAAATTAAAAGGTAAACGCTCCATGGTGCTGATTCCCTCATTTTGTCCGGTCAAAAAAACAGTTTCTACCTCAGCATATGTGGCATCTCTATCCTCTGGTTGATATATTCTTAAAACATGATACAATGCTTTAAAATTTCTATTTGATTCTTCTTTATATGCTGTCTCTTCCCTAAAGAAGAATTTACCCTCTACCCCTCCCCTTAAAAGATAATCTCGAAAGCATTTATCTTGAGGCGTCGTTTCCATTAAAACTGAAATTTATTAGTATATTTAAATCTACCTGTTAATGCGCACTTTTATACGTGTAAATGACGAAAAGGGCGTTTAAGAGAGCTTAGGCGAACTGGTATTTTTGTTAGTTTTCTGCTTTTTTGTACTACTATCTCTTTTTTCTAATTGCTCTAATGTAGAATATATTGCTTTAGCGCGGTCATCGAAAATTGAAAAAGTTGCTCCTGTACGATTTATTCTTTGTACAGTGAGTTCACCTGTTCTGACGATAGTGACATTATATACTCCAGCAGGTAACCCGTAATCTCCTGTAATTCCTGTTTCAAATGCATCTTCCCAACTGCGCTTCCAAAGCCCTAATGAGCCAGTCATCCTTTCCAAAGTAGGCATGACTCTCTCTCTGAGCGCTCGTTCATATGTTTTCATTTTCTAATTTTATGCTCCTTTGTATTTAATCTTTTCGGTACGGGGCGCGTCGGCGCCTTCGGCGCCTATTTGACTGGGGCTATTTTACTAATAAGAAACAACTTTCAGGCCCCTTATATTTGAAAAATGCTTTACATTTCTGGTAATTATTGATTCAACCTTATTTTTCTGCAATATGGCTGCTATCAGAGAATCATTTTGCTCAATAATCCTGCCTTCTTTTATTAAGGATGCCAATATTTTTGAGGCTGCTTTGCCACATTCATTGTCAAATGGCAAGACTTGAATGGAATTAAAGAATTCCTCGGCTGATTTTTCCTCTTTTTCACTTATGTTGGGCTTTTGATAAATTCCGAAATATACTTCAAAAGCACTTATTTCTGTTGTTGAAAGACTCTCTTTGTGCTTCCCCACTATTTCAACAGCCTCTTTTTTGCCTTTCAAAAAATCAATAATGCAGCTTGAATCCAAACATATCATATCAGTGCCCTAAAAGCTCCTTTGTTGAGCTTTTTCTTAGCTTGAGAATGCTTTCTTTCATGCTTTCTATATCTTTATCATCTATATTTTCCCATACTCCTGCAAAAGCCATGATATCTTTTTTCTGCCTCTTTTCTTTTGCCAAGTTTATAATTATCTCATTATAGCTCTGCCTATGATGAATTTTTAATCTATCTAAGAGTTCTTTGGTTCTTTCATCAATTTGTATAGTGGTAGTCATAGTTAGATATAGCTAACTATAGTATATAAATCTTTCTGCTACCAAAGTTTTAAGAAACGCTAGGAAGATTCAGCTAAAGAGAGGTATTGAAAATCTCGATAAAGATAAGTAATATGAAAGATAATAATGGCTTTAATGCCGGAAATCCTCGGTTTCTTGGGCAATGGCATGGATGCAGTTGGCGCAGATATCGAGGGAAAGATTATAACGCATCATTTTCATGCTTTGAAGCGAGATGCCTTTTTTTGATTTGTGGCAGCGGTGGCAGAAAATATCATCTGTGCTCCAGGTAGTTCCATATTCAACCATTCTTTTTTCTTGATTTCTATCGTCGGTATTATCCATTGCTCCAGAAATTTCAACCTCTTTTATTGATTTACCTTGATTTTCCTTTAATTTTTTATTTAGAGAAATAAAATAGAATTAGGATTTATAAATCTTTGGCTTTTTTATTGAAAACTCGGCAAAAATAGCTGGTGTGGAGGGAGAGTTTTTGTTGCTGGCTGTAAAGAGGAAGGTGTTTTGTTGGGATTTTCAGGCCAATTTGCACTTTTTATGACTTCATTATAATATATGGTTTCACGATAATGGGGGTCTTGATTTCTTGCTGGGGGAAATTGCCTGTTTATTTCCTCTTCTGGCTCGAGAGAAGCTTGGGCAGGAAGCTGTCTGAGGCTGTCTAGGCTTGGGGGAGCTATTTTTGCATTGCCATGGATTAAAAACTCTAATTGACCACTTGGAGGAAGGTGGGCTAATCTACCTGTTTCCTGATTTTTAACAAAATAATAGTTCATTTTTTGGCTCTGGCAAGGTTAGCGGCAAATTTGATTGTTGATATAATACATTTTGTTAATCTCTGAGGAGTTTTGAAGTTATAAAAATGAAAATGACGCCAAGAAGAGATACCCCTACTGCTGTATAAGTTTCTGTTAGATAATGATCTGGAGTGATATCTAGAAAGCGAGAGACAAAGCTCTGGAAAGTTTCAAAAACTGCATTTCGCCAAGCAAAAGCTATCGTGAAACCTATAGCTGCCATGATGGCTAGGCGTATTTGCCGCTTAAACTCTCTTTTAAATGATCTTTTCTTCTGAAATATTTTCATAATTGCTAAAAGGTTTGAGCTTTTTGTGCTGTTTTTGTAAAAAATTATAATAAAAAAGAGGAAAAATTTTAAAATTGGTTTTTATCTTCTCTTTCCAGAGTAATTTCTTGCCAGCTTAGAGATACCTATAACCAAAACTGCTATTGTTATGAGCCATGCTGAAAGCATTTCCCCTATATTGACGGAGACAAGAGGCAATAGCAATAAGATACCTATAACTGTAACAAGCCATGCTGTTAATTTTGCCATTTTTTATACCTCCTTTCAAAGTTATGTTATTTGTTTTTATATAAAGATGCCTGGGTTTTTATATGTTTGCCTCTTTTTTAGAGAAAAGATAGGAATTTTCACCGTACTTATGAATAGGAAAGAGAAGGAAAAAAAGAGACGAACCCACGAAGAAGAGGTTTAATCATAGAAAAAAGCCAGATTAAACGTCTTCTTCTGGGAAAAGAGGCAATTATATATAGTAGACAAGCTTGTATTTAAACTTTTTGTTTTTGGGAAGGCGTAAAATAAACTGAATAAGGCATAAAAGAGGAATTGTCGACGATGAGCTTTAATTTTGGAGGTGTTTTAGGTGTTCAAACAGCTGTTTGAAATGGCTTTTAAGGTGTTTGAATTTATATTTTTGATAAAAAAGGGTTTTTAAAGATTTATATTGCAAAAAGATAAAATGAGCTATTGGGGCTTAAAAGCGCAATATTTATATAGTATAAGGTTTAGAATAAAATCATGTTTGAGTGGCTTTTTGGAAGTAGGTATAAAAAACTTGAGGAAAAAACTCAAGAAGGGTTCAATTCTGTAAAAAAGGATATAGAAGTCATTGGAAAATGGGTTAAACATCTTGATTTTAAGGATAAACAGGTGTTTGATGTTATTAATTCTTTAAAAGAGGAATTGTCGACGATGAAAGATGATATTGAAGGTTTGAGGGAAGGCGTTGATTTATTGTCTGGGATGGGAAAAGACAAACAGGTGTTTGAAAAAAAGCATGTTTTAGGCAAACAAACAGCTGTTGAGGCTGTTGAAAATGGTGTTCAAACAGCTGTTCAAACAGCTAATTTTTATGATATTTTAAGAGGATTAACATCCAATGAAAGATTAGTTATCTTAACGCTTTTGAATAGTGATATGAAGCTAAGTTATGAGGATTTAGCTATGCTTTTAGGAAAAGAGAGATCTACAATACGAGGACAGATAAATTCAATAAGACAGAAAAGTGAAGGTTTAATTGAAGAGATTACAGAGAAAAATGGGAAAAAGAGGGTTTATATTCCTGAAGAAATAAAGGAAAAACTATCAAAATACGCGAAAGTGAGAGTTGGAAAGAGTAAGAAGGTTCGCATTAATAAAGAAAATATGTCTGAATAACAGAGAAAAACATCAAAAAAATGAAAAGTGAAGATATAAGAAAAGTGAATTTAGCATCAAATTCAGGTAAAAGTGAGGGAAAATTGGATAAAGAACAATTTTTCTAATTGAAAAACAAGAAGAATGAAAATGGCTTTATAAGGCTTAAAAAGCTTGATTTTGGGCTTTTTAGAGTTTGGACTAGTTACGATTAACTGTTAATTAATAGATTTTCGGTTACACGATTTTCAGATAATCGAGTGAATTTAGAGCTCTCTTAGAGCTATTAATGTCTGTAAAGAAGCTATTTTTTTGAAATCCTGAGGTATCTTCAGCGTGATTCTCTTGTTATTTTCCTTAATTTTCTCTAAGGGCATGCCTTTTTTGATGAGTTTTTGTATGTAATCCCTTATAGACGATTCAGTAAGCCCTAATTTCTTGGCAAGAATGACATAATCGACAGTAAAACCTTCGTTATCTAATTGGTAAATTGTTGAAAAAACTAAAAACTCCTGGTTGGTTAAGTGCGCGAACCTTGATTTTAAGTCTTCTTTATACATATCTAAAGAAGCTAAAAGCTCAGAAAGTTCCTGAAAATCGCTAGATTCCTTAGTAATAGAAGAAATAGGGATGTGTTGGTCTGTCTGTTGGTCTGTCTGTTGGTCTGTCTGTCTGTCTGCTGGAACCCTACCATTTCTACTGGAAACTTCTTTATTTGGGGTTTTAAGGCTGTATAAAGGCTGTTTGTAATATTGGTCTAAAAAATGTGCTGGAATCTTTAAAGATTCTACTTGCTGTTGTATAGGGTTGTGCTGGAATGACTGCTTATCTAATTGTTGAGCTTGTTGAGGTAATTGAGCTATCATGCCTATCATGCTTTTAAGCTCTGATATTTCATTTTGAAGTATGCAAAGCTGGTCTTTCAGCTCAATCATTTCTTGTTTTACTTTAGCAAATGCTGCTTTTAGTTTGATTTCGTCCATGTTCTTATCTATATGAATAAGAATTTAAAGATTTATGTGGTTAAATCCCTACAAAATAGACTAATTCTTGGCCTTTTAAGTAATAATATGCTCTTTTAAGTAAAGAAGGGCGTTGTGCTGTATAAATAACTTGCTTTTCTCTGGATTCGTTATCGACGAGAAAAATATTATTGACTAAAGACAGAAGGTTTTTTGAAGCTTGAAGGGAGCAACGGGACGTGAAAGAAAGATTTTTTTGTTTGTTTTTCATAGGCTAACCAACGTAACTGACTTTATAAGAATTATTGTCTTCTGGGGGCAAGGTTTTGGGCTGTAGATTTGAAGTTTGTGGCTGCATTTGCTGTGGCTGATTGAGCTGGTGCTTTTTGTAGACCTCAAATGCTTCATTTGAAAGACGCCATCTCAGCCTTTTGAGGTAACTTTTGCCTTGCCTGTTTTTGTTTATTGGAACAACAAGATTCTTTGACTCAAGCTCTTTTAGCAAAGCCTTTGTAAATTCTTCGTCTCTTGCTGTTTCTTTGCTAACTTGATTTGTAAAAGCGCTGTCTGGGGATATTGTAAATAAATAATGCAAAATCTGCTCTGATATTTTATCTTTCTTTACTTTTGATATTGTTGGCATGTTTTTTCCAATGCTATGGAGTATAAAAGTTATTCGGTTTTGATTTCTTAGTGAAACTAAAGTATTAAATAGTTCTTGTTTTATAATTTGGAACTTGGTTTTTTGGAATTTACAGGAGATAAATGGCAGAAATGAAATACATTGAGCCTGATAAGGCAGAGGAAGTGAAGGGGATACTGAATCCTTTGGTTAGAGAGTGGTTTTTTTCCAGGTTTAAGGACTTTTCCTTGACGCAATTATATGGCGTCAAAAATATTAATGACAGGAAGAATATTCTTATTAGTGCTCCTACTGGGGGAACTAAGACGCTAACTGCTTTTCTTGGAATTATTAATTATCTTGTTTCTCTTTCGCTGAAGAATGAGCTTGAGGATAAGATGTATGCGGTTTATTGCAGTCCTTTGAAATCCTTGTCAAATGACATTTTCGTGAATTTGATTACGCCTCTTAATGAAATCAAGGAATTTGCTGAAAAGAAAGGCTTGAAGATGCAGGAAATTCGCGTTGGCCTGAGGACGGGGGATACGAGTGCTGCTGAAAGAGCGAAGATGGCTAAGAAAATAAGTCATATTTATGTGACGACTCCGGAAAGTCTTGCTATTGTGCTGACAACAAGTAAATTTGTTGATAGTCTTCGGGCTTTGGAGTTTATTATTGTTGATGAGGTACATGCTCTAACCAACAAAAGGGGCGTTTACTTAAGCTTGACATTGGAAAGATTGTGTAATTTCAGCATAATTGAACCTGTCAGAATAGGATTGTCTGCTACTATTTCTCCCCTTGAGGAAATTGCCCGCTTTCTTGTGGGGAAAGACAGAGATTGCTTGATTGCTGATGTGAAGCTACTTAAAAAAATTGAAATAGACTTGGATTTTCCAGGAGAAAACATATTGGAAGCGGAAAATCAAGAAAGCCAGAAAAAGCTTTACCATTTATTAGATAAATTAATACAAAATCATAAAACAACACTTATTTTTACTAATACGAGGGCTGCCACAGAAAGGATTATTCATTATCTTGATATGCACTTTCCTAAGAAGTATGAGGGCTTGATTGGGGCGCACCATTCATCAATGTCAAAAGAAAAGAGATTTGAAATTGAGGACAGATTACGCAGGGGGGAATTAAAGGTTGTTGTTTCTTCAACTAGTTTAGAATTGGGGATTGATATAGGCAGCATTGATTTGGTTGTATTGTTGAGGTCGCCTAAAAGCGTTGTAAGAGCATTGCAAAGGATAGGCAGGGCAGGGCACCAATTGCATGCAAATCCTAAAGGCAAATTTATTGTTCTTGATAGGGATGATTTGGTGGAATGCTCTGTGCTCATGAAAAATATGATTGAGGGAAAGATTGAGCGCACTGAAATCCCTAAAAATTGCCTGGATGTTCTTGCACAGCAGATTTTTGGCATGGCGATTAGTAAAATCTGGAAAATTGATGAAATGCTACAAACTATACGCAAGAGCCATTGCTACGAAAATCTAAGCAAAGAAGATTTTCTTGATGTTATAAGCTATTTGGCTGGAGAATATGCCTTGGAGCATAGAAATGTTTATGCAAAAATATGGTACGATGCAGAGAAAGGGGAGATTGGAAAGAGGGGAAAACTTGCCAGGGTGATTTATATGACAAACATCGGCACAATCGCAGAAGAAGGATTTATCAATGTTGTAATTCAAAGTCCAGAGGAAAAAAGAGGGCAAACAGTGGGCAAAATTGATGAAGGTTTTTTGGAAAGAATGAAAAGAGGGGATATCTTTGTCCTTGGAGGGCAAAAGTACCAGTTTTTATATTCAAGGGGGATGAAGGCCTATGTAATATCAGGGGTATCTAAAAATCCCACTATTCCTTCGTGGTTTTCAGAGATGCTACCATTGAATATCGAGGTTGCTTTAGATATCCAAAGACTTAGAAAAATTATAAAAGAAAGACTAGACGGCGGGGGAAAATGTGTACCTTTTATTAAAGAATATTTGCACTGCAGACCAGAAGTCGCTGAAGAAATTTATAATTATTTTTATGAGCAGAAGGCTTTTTCTGAAGTGCCTGATTCTGAAACATTAGTGGTAGAAAAGTTCAAGGAAGAAAAAGAATACTTGCTATTCCATTCTTTGTATGGACGAAGGGTTAATGACGCTCTGGCAAGAGCTTATGCTTTTGCTGCTGCCAGACTGCACTATAGAGATATAGAAATTGGAATTAATGATAATGGATTTTTTATTGCTGGGGAGCAATTGGACGAAAATAAAATTATTGGATGGGTGAAAAGCAAGGATTTAAAGGCGATATTAAAAGAGGCTGTTGAGAAAACTGAAGTTTTAAGCAGGAGGTTCAGGCATTGTGCTGCCAGATCGCTCATGATATTAAGAAAATATAAGGGAAGAGAAAAGAGCGTTGGGAAGCAACATATACATTCTGGTTTTTTGCTTGCGGCTGTAAAGAAAATAAGCAATGAGTTCCCCATATTAAGGGAGGCTAGAAGAGAAGTATTTGAGGATTTGATGGATATCAAGAACGCTGAAAAAATTTTGGAGTGGATTGAAGCTGGACAGGTAAAGATAAAGAAAGTCAGAACTCCGATAGTGTCTCCCTTTGGACTGAATTTGATGATACAAGGAAGGAGCGATTTAATTAAGATGGAAGATAGGGCTTCTTTCTTGAAGAGGATGCATGAATTGCATATGAAAGTAATTGCGGAGAAGAAAAAATGATTTTATACATAGGAAAATGCCTGCTTATTGAAGAAGGAGAAGGAAAGAAGAAAGAGAAAGTGCTGGTAATTGGGGATATTCATATTGGCGCGAGTGGAGGGCAAATAGGAGGAATTGACATTGCTGGAGAGATGGAAAAGGAAATGCTTTCTGAACTTGATGAAGTGTTTGAGAAAATCAAGGAATTATCTGCTAAGGATGTTGGTGATAGGAATATGGGGGTGAAGGATGGCAAAATAAGTAGTGATGGTAGAGATGGTGTAAAAGATAGCGATGAAAAAATTGTTGATAAAGTTGTATTGTTGGGGGATTTGAAGCACGAGTTTTCTTCTCTGACTGCGGAAGAGATGCACGGATTGGTAAATTTGTTTGACTTTTTGCAGAAGAAAAGCAAAGAGATTATTGTTATAAGAGGAAACCATGATAATTATTTATTAAATATATTATCTCGTCGAGGAATTAAGGTCTGGGATTATTATTTATGGAACAGGTTTTGTTTTTTACATGGGGACAGGAGCTTTGATGCTATTTGGGACAAGAAAATTAAGCATTGGATAATGGGGCATTTGCATCCTGCTATATGTTTGCGTGAGGGGACAAAGACAGAGAGGTATAAATGCTTCTTAGTTGGGAAATTTAAAGAAAAAGAAATAATAATTGTGCCAAGCTTTGCTGAAATTGGGGAAGGAATGGATGTGGGAGAAGGGGAAAGCAACCTTGCGTGGAAATTTCCCTTGCAAGAGTTTGATGTTAAAATTGTAGGGGAAAAAATGGAAGTGCTGGATTTTGGAAATATAAAGAACTTAAAATAGACTGGTCATTGATTCTGAGGCTTTGCTTGAATGACAGGCAAAGGAATATGATAAGGAAGACCAATTTCTTCTTCGAGAGAGAGCGCTTTTGAAGAGCATTTTTTCAGAATTATATTAAAGAGAGGTATCTTGACGCTGTTAGGAATTTCTTTTTTCTTCCATGCTTTCTGAAGAAGTTTAGCCTCATCTTTTTCAGCTAAAAGGATGATATTTCCCTCGAAAACGACTTCTCCTTTTTTATCTTCCTCTTTGACTTTATTTTCTTTCTGATCTTTCTTCTCAGAGAGGCTATAAGTGACTGTGAACCTGAATGCGAGATTAAAAACCTCATCGGCTTTAATAACTTCAATTTTATCTTTTCCAAGATCTACAAAAGTAATATTTGTACTTATTGAATAATTTCCTTTAAATTTGGAATCTTTACTGGCGGATATTTTTTTTAAATTAAATGATAAAACTTTCATGATGATTATTGATAATGGGCATTTTTAAATTTTACTGTTTGCTAGGATGAATACATTAAGAGAGGTCTTCTTCAGATACCACGACAAAATCACCGATAGCAATTATTGAATTGTAAGGGACTAGGGTTTCTTTTGCAGATGATACTTCTAAATTAAGATTGCGGGTGTATGGAGTTGAATCTTTTAAGATGATTTGTATTAATTCTCCTGTTCTTGTCTCAAAAGTAATGTCCTTTACAATGCCGAGACGTTTGCCTTCTTTTGTGACTACAAGCTTGCCGACAATCTCTCTAAAAGGTTTCTTATCTAAAGCCATTAAGCATAAAAAAAGGGATTATATATAAACTTATCGTTAGTAGAATGTTCTTATTAGAGTTTATGAATTCTTACAGAAGAACTGACCCT
>CAYXTB010000004.1:0-37244 GCA_964468255.1 Candidatus Woesearchaeota archaeon
ATGATAGAGAACTTGAAAACATTATTTTTAAGAGCAATAAAAGATAAAAAGCCTTTAAGCATGAGTTTTTGATGGAAAGGCAGACTAAAATTGTTGATGCCATTGATGAGGGCAGGATTGTGAGAGTGCCGGAAGAATACGCGATTCAGGAAGGGCTGCCAATTCTAAGAAGGCAAAAGATAGATGAAACACGGGAAAGAGAAAGTTCTTGGATGCAAAGAAATAGAAAAAAAGAGAAAGTTGGGAATTATATTAGATTAGATGATTTAAGAAAGCCTTTAAGACAAAATGCAAACAATGTTTCTTCCTCCCTTATAGAAAATTTCCACTGGAAAATAAGAGAAAAGAGAAGGCAGCTGAATATAACCAGAAAGCAGCTTTCCAGTATTTTGGGCATAGATGAAAGCGACTTGAAGTTAATAGAGAATGGCATAATTCCAAGAGACGATTTTGTTTTGATTAATAAGATTCAGGAGTATTTCAATCTTAATTTGAGAAAGGACGGGCAGAACCCAAATGTTTTGATGAGAAAAGTTGTGGAATCTGGGAAAGCTGGGCAGGGGAAAAAGGAAATGCCCAAATGGAGAGCAAATGTGGATAAGGCAAGAGAGACAAGAAACAGGATAAGCGCGGAGAATCTTATAGGCGACGATATTGAAATTATTGAATAGGTTTCTGCTGAGTGTTTTTTATTTAACTTCAGCTTTCACGAAAGCTTTATAAATCAATTTTCTGCTAAATAGATATGAACATTGAAATTGTCAAGCAGGAGAAGGACAATATCGAAATTAAGATAGATAATCTGACTATTGCTGAGATATTAAGAGTTTATTTATATCAATCTGGAATTGAATTTGCTGCTTGGAAAAGAGAGCATCCTTCTAAGCCTTTAATTATGAAGATACAATCAAAAGATGGAAGCGCAAAGAAAGTTGTTGCTGATGCAATTACAGCTATAAAAAAAGATTGTGATAGGCTTTTGAATGCAGTAAAGAAGTAAATTAATGGAAAAAACGTAGGGTTTATTAAGCCTAAATTCTTATTTTGTTGAGGAGGTATAATATGTGTAAAAGCTGGTGTGAGTTAATAATAGCTGTTGTAGTCATAGTATTTTCCCTATGGCAAATACCGAATGTTTCACAATGGATATTACTCGTAGCAGGTGTTCTTTTGCTGATACATTCCTTTACTTGTAAAACATGTTTCGCAGGACACTCTGGAATGAGGAAAAGATAAAATTCTAAATTTATTATTTTTTATAATTAATTTTGTTTGGTTATTGTCAGGATGAGGGCTGATTGAAGGCAGTATAATAGATATTTACAATGATAACTATTTTTATAAGCTCCCTTAATTAATGTATGAAATGGCTAAGATATCTGCTGGAAGCTATGATTTGAATAAATGGCTGTTTGGAGGCTACGAATCTGATATTGTCAGTGTAATTTATGGCGGAGCTGGGACAGGGAAGACTAACTTTTGCTTGCTAGCAGCAATTTCGCAGGCGAAAAAAGGAAATAAGGTAATATTTATTGATACAGAAGGCGGATTTAGTGTTGAAAGAGCGAAGCAGTTAGTTAATGGAGATTTAGAGGAGGTTTTGAAAAATATTTTATTATTAAAAGTGACTAGCTTTCAGGAGCAGAAGGATGCTTTTAAAAAATTAAATGATTATCTGAAAGATGAAGTCAGCTTAATAATTGTAGATGGGATGACGATTCTTTATAGATTGGATTTTGCTACTGCTCGGGAAAAAGATGATAAAGAAATTCAAAAAATAAATTCAGTTTTGGCAGAGCAGATGAAGACTTTAGCTGAAATAGCCAGAAAAAGACAAATCCCTGTAATCGTGACTAATCAGGTTTATAACTGGCAGGAAGAGAGGAGAATGGTTGGAGGGGATATTTTGCATTATTGGGGGAAATGCTTGATTGAATTGGCAAATGAAAATGGAAAGAGAACTGCTTGTCTTAGAAAACATAGAAGTCTGCCTGAGAAGATATTGGAATTTCAGATAGTTAATTCTGGAATTAAAAAGAAAGGATGGATTTAGCTGTTTTTGATAAGTATTAAATATGACCTTTTCTTTTTGGAAATATGCAATATGCGGAATTTGTTGGGCTTTATGAGAAGCTAGCTGGAACTACAAAGAAGCTTGAAAAGAGAGATATTTTAGCTGAATTTTTAAAGAAATTGCAGAAAAATGGCAGGAAAGAGTGGATTTATCTTTTAAGAGGGAAGGTATATGCCGATTATGATTCAAGAGAATTTGGCATTTCTACTCAATTAGTCATAAAGGGAATAGGTGTTGCTTTTGGAATAAATCAGGAAGAAGTCGTTGAGCAGTTTAAGAAAAAAGGAGATTTAGGAGACATTGCAGAGTTTTATGCTGATAAAAGAAAGCAGAATACTTTGTTTTCCAAGAAATTAAGTGTGCAAAAAGTTTTTGAGAATTTAAGAAAGATAATGGAGATTGAAGGTAAAGGTTCTGTTGACAGGAAGATGCAGCTAATGGCTGAGTTATTGACATCTGCTTCTGGAAAAGAAGCTAAATATATTATTAGGACATTATTAAATGATTTGAGAGTTGGAGTTGCTGATGCAATACTTATTGATTCAATTAATAGTGCTTTTTTTGCCGGTGAGGAGAACATACAAAATATTTTGGAGGAGAAATATGATTTGGCTAATGATTCTGCTTTAATATTTGAAGTGGCTGCTAAAGGAATAGAGAAAGTAAAAGATATAGAGATTGAGCCTGGAAGGCCGTTGAAAGCAATGCTGGCAGTAAAAGCAGAAGATATTGAAGATGCTTTTAGAATATGCGGAATACCTGCCGCAATAGAGTATAAGTATGATGGATTTAGAATGTTAGTTAATAAAGACAAACAAGGAAGAATTAGTTTATTTACAAGAAAGCTGGAAAATGTAACTAAGCAATTTCCTGATATCGTTTCCAATGTTTTAAAAAATGTTAAGGGCAAGAGCTTTATTCTTGATTCTGAAGTTGTTGGGTTTGATCCTAAAACTAAAAAATACAAGCCATTTGAGGCAATAAGCCAGAGAATAAAGAGGAAGTATGATATTGATAAAACCCTTGGAGAATTGCCTGTTGAAATTAATATATTTGATGTTATTTATTTAGATGGAATAAATTTAATGGATAAGCCGTTTTTAGAAAGAAGGAAATTTTTAGAGAAGATTGTAAAAAAGGAAGAGCTTAAAATAAGACCTGCAGAACAGATAATTGCTCAGAATGAAAAAGAAGCCTTGGCATTTTATGAAAAGGCTTTGAAAATCGGTGAGGAAGGAATTATGATTAAGAAGCTTGATGCTCCTTACAAAGCTGGAAGAAGAGTCGGATATATGGCGAAATTAAAGCCAAATGTTAAAGACTTAGATTTAGTTATTGTAGGAGCCGAATATGGAACAGGAAAAAGGGCTGGATGGCTGACTAGCTATATTGTTGCATGCAGGAAAGAGAATGAATTTTTGGAAATTGGCAAAGTATCCAGTGGCTTGAAAGAGAAAGAGGAAGAAGGAGTTACTTATAATGAGATGACTAAATTATTAAAGCCTTTAATTACGGATGAATCTGGAAATGGCATTAAAGTAAAGCCAAAAGTTGTTGTTTCTGTAACTTATCAAAATATTCAAAAGAGTCCTAGCTATGGATCGGGATATGCTTTGAGATTTCCAAGAATAACTGCTTATAGGTCTGATAGAAATACAGGCGACATTGCAGGTCTTGATGAAATAAGGAAAGAGGCAAAAAGAATGCTGAGAAAATGATTAATTGTCTGGTGTAGAATTTGGTATTTATGGCAGTGATTTTTATGAAAGCAAAGGGACTTTTATTCTTTCATCATTAGGAGAAAGGGGATATTCTCTGAGAGATGGCCAGAATGAAAGAAGTGGCGTTTTTAAGTTCCGCTTAAGAGAAAATGAAAAAGCGGAATTCTCCAGCCCTGAAAAGTATGGAGATGTAATATATGTTCCAATAAGCCTTGCTCGAAGTGCCTGTCTGCAAATAGAACCGAGAGGGATAAAATACTAAATTAAAAGGCTTAAAATCCCCTTTATAAAGGTTTATAAAGACAATTTATATTTAAATCTTAGAAGATGACGAAGTCTAATCTTAAAGTTCAAAACATAGTTGCCACGACTTCTTTAGGGAAGGTAGTTCCATTGACTAAGCTTGCCAGGACACAGAGCAATACAGAATATAATCCTGAACAATTTCCGGGATTAGTTTTAAGAGTTGAGAAGCCAAAATCTGCTGTTCTTGTATTTTCCTCAGGAAATCTTGTATGCACAGGAACAAAAAGCGTAGCTCAGGTGAAGCAGGTTATTAAAGCTGTAATAAGGCAAATAGGCAAAATAGGGATTAAAATAACTCAAAAACCTAAAATAACTGTTCAGAATATTGTTGCGTCTGGGAGCATTGATTTGAATTTAAATTTGAATGTCCTTGCTTTGCAATTGGAAAATACAGAATATGAGCCAGAGCAGTTTCCTGGATTGGTTTATAAATTAGTTGAGCCGACTGCAACTTTTCTTCTTTTTTCAAATGGAAAGCTTGTATGCACCGGAACGAAAAATAAGCAGCAGCTTGAGGATGCAATGAAGCAATTGAATAAAAATATCAGAAAGGCAATAAAAGAGAGTAAGAATAAGCATTAATTGAAATAGTTATAAAAATGGCTGGTGAAGGGAGATGAAGCTGGGGTCGGTTTAGAGCTTAAGTTTTGATTTGTGATTTTTGTCTATAATTGCTATTGCAATGCCGGAAACTCCGACAATTAAATGCAGAAAATTATCTAAGGAATTAAAAGCATCTAAATCAGCGAAATCATGGAACAGAAAGCCGAACAGAGTTATATAGGTGAAGAAAAGACCGTTTATTATTGGAAAATATTTCTGGAATTGTCTGGAATTCCATCCATAATAAATGACAATAATACCTAGTAGAACATGAAAGATTTTATGCATAGTTTCAGGCCTGAAGCTATAAGAGATTAAATCTATAATTAAGCTGATTGAAACAAGAAGGAAGAAAGTGCCAATAATTCTTGTGTAGCATTTTGATAATGAATAAATTTTCATTTTGATGGTTGATTATTTAATCCTCATTTTCAGCTTCTTCTTTTATGCGTTTTTTTAAGAAAGAGAAGTGGATTAAGCCTATTATTAATAGGATTGTTCCTAATACCAGAGCAGAATATCCTCCAATCAGGAATTTTTGATTATTTGATGAGAATTGCAAAAGAACAAAGCCTAGAACAAGAGTTGCAAGAGAAGTCCTGACATATGAAAGCATTGTTCTTTCGTTGGATAAAAGAGTTCTTTCTTCAGCAAGCTTTTCATAAATCTTTTTCTTATCCATTTTCTTAGAAAGAAGAAGAGAGTTATAAATGTTGCTTTTGGATAATTAATAAAAAATGTGCTAATGAATAAATATCAATATTTTGTTGATATGAATATAAGATTAATAAATTATAGCTGTTAAATATGAATACTTTTACTATTATAGGGGTAATTTAAGAAAGATATTGAAAGACTTAGCCTTTTAAGTCAGAGATGCCGAGAAGGATGAACAAAAGACCGATACCTAGTATAAACCATACAATTCCACCTTTAAGGATTTCCCAGGCAGCTGCGCCGAAATCCCAAAAGTCAGAGCCTAGAGTAAAATACCAGAGCAAAACGCCTCCGATGACTAAAATCAGGCCGAATAATAATTCAATCCATTTGTTCATGTTAATTTCATTTATTGAGAGTATATAAAGATTTTTGTCTTTTGTTGATAGAGTTATAATAGTATGTTTTTCAAGTATAATTAAGATATAAAAGACTTCAAATAAAATTGAAGTCTTCATTGGGTTTATAAATAAGTTTCCTTTATATCTTTCATGGCAGAGAAATATTTGAATATAGATTTGAATGACGAGAGAACTGGTAAAATTGCAGAAGTATTGGCAAATAAGACTGCCAAGAGAATCTTATTACAGCTTGCTGATAAAGAGATGAGCGTAAGTGAAATAGCTCAAGAATTAAAAATTCCTTTGAATACTGCTGATTATAATATCAAGAATTTAATAAATACGGGACTAATTGAGAGGTCAAAGAATTTCTTTTGGAGCATAAAAGGAAAGAAAATTCTAACTTATAGAGTATCTAATAAAAAAATAGTTATCTCTCCAAAAATATCTTTTAGAGGCTTAATTCCTGCTATTTTGATATCTGGTCTTTTAGCTCTTGGAATTAAAATTTATTCTGATTATTCGGGAACAGAGATAAGGCAGAAAGCATCTGTGCCCGCAGAAGCAGCTTTAAGTGCTGCGCAAACTGGCTATGATGTGCTTGTTAATACTGAAAATGCTTGGCTTTGGTTTTTATCAGGAGCATTAATTGCTTTGATTATATTTGTATTATGGAATTGGAGGAAGATATGGAAATGAATTGCAAATATTTTGAAATGCAAGAGAAATTGAAAGGAGGTTTGTGTTAGATGAATAATAAACTAGTAATAGGAGCAATTGCTGTAGCAATAGTGCTTATTGTCGGTTACTTTATTTATTCTGGGACACCAGAAGTAAGTGCTATGGGGCAAGCGTCATTGCAAGTACAGCCAGATGAAATTTCTGTTTATGTGCAGATAGAAACGAAGAATGCAACATTGCAAGACGCGCAGAAAGCGAACTCTGAAATCAGGGAAAAAGTCCTTGAGAATCTGCTAGCAATGGAAATTGATGAAGAGAACATTCAATTTTCTAATTATCAGAGCTATCCATGGAGTGAGTGGAACGGGAATAAGTATTTAGAGAAAGGGTATATTGTAAGCCAGCAGATAATTGTTAAGGCCTCTGAGTTTAAGCAAGCTCCGAGAATAGTTGACAAAGCTATAGAAGCAGGAGCATTGGTGCAGAGCATTTCTCTGGAATTGTCTGATGAAAAGCAGAATGAATACAAAGCCCAGGCATTGAAAGCAGCGAGCGAGAATGCAAAAGAGAAAGCAGAAGCAATAGCAGAAGGGCAGGGAAAGAATATTGGAAGATTACTATCGATAGAATCGAGCGATTTTAATTATGTGCCGTATCCTTATTATGAGGCCCGCGGCGGTGTAGCTGCTTCTGACAGCGCAGCAGAAGCAAAGCAGGCGGTTTCAAGCATTGCTTTAGAGCCCAAGGAGCTGGAAGTCAGCGCTTCTGTGTCTGTGAAATACAAGCTGAGTTTGCTTTAATTTTTTATTTTTTTTCTGTATCTTGATTTTTAGACAGCTTTAAATAACCTCTTTTTTTTATCTGGAGATGCTGACAGAAAAGCAAATTCGTGAAATAAGGGAGCATCTTGAAAGGGCGCAGAATCCAGTGTTTTTTTATGACAATGACTGCGATGGATTATGCAGTTTTCTTTTGCTCAGGAGGCTTATTGGAAGAGGAAAAGGAGTTGCAGTAAAGAGTTATCCTGACTTGAACGCAGAATATGCTAAGAAGGCATCCGAGTTAAAAGCAGATTATGTTTTTATCTTGGACAAGCCAGTTATATCTCCTGCTTTTCTCGAAGAGATAGACAAAATGCAGCTGCCAGTTGTATGGATTGACCATCACGCAATTTCTTCAAATAATAAGGAATTTGAAATTGATGAAAAAAAACACAAAAATCTACAGGCGTATAACCCTGCAAGAAATAAGGGAAAAGAAGAAAGCTTTGAGCCCGTGACTTACCTTGCTTACAAAATTAGCGAGAGGAAAGAGGATATTTGGATTGCAATAATGGGCTGCATAGCAGATCATTTTATACCTGATTTTGCATTTGAATTCCAGAAGCACTACCCTGAATTCTGGACAAAAGAAAAAATAAAAGAACCATTTGACGCCTATTACAGAACCGAGATAGGCAGGATTGCGCAGGCCATAAGTTTCGGATTGAAAGATTCTATCAGCCACGTCGTAAAATTGCAGAACTTTTTAATTAATTGCAACTCTCCAAATGAGATTTTTTTGGAGCTCGAAGGGAATAAAGAGTTTAGGGAAAAATACTCTGAAATAAGAAAAAAATATGACTTTTTGCTTGAAAAGGCAAAGGAAAGCACAAAAGAAAAACTAATATTTTTTGATTATTCTGGTGATTTAAGCATAAGCGCTGAGATTGCAAATGAGTTGTCTTACAAACACCATGACAAATACATCGCTGTCGCTTATAAAAAAGGCGTCATAACAAATATATCCCTGCGGGGGGAAAAAATAAGAAGAATTTTAGAAAAGATTTTAAAGCGGTTTGAGAATGCAAACGGGGGAGGGCACGAAAACGCCGCCGGGGCAAGAATCAGGACAGAAGATTTGGTTAAATTTAAGGAGGCATTAGAAAATGAAATCAATTCAAGGCAATAGAAGTGAATTAAGACAGAAGGAAAACAGAGAAATCAGCGGGCTGGATGAGCTTAGCGAGGCTGAAATAGAAGTTTATGGAAGAGTGCAGGGAGTTAATTTCAGGAATACAATAAAAGGAAAAGCCCAAGATATGGGATTGAAAGGTTATGTCAGGAATCTTGAAAATGGCTATGTATTGATAGTTTCCCAAGGAGAAAAAAATAAGATTCAAGAGCTTATAGCATGGGCGAAATCAAGCCCTGGTTTTTCAAGCGTAGATTCTGTGCAGTGCCAGTGGAAAAAAGCAAAGGTAAAATACCAGGGGTTTGAAATAATGGGGGAAAGCAGCCTGCTGGTTGACCAGGCAAAAAGCTTTCTCAATTTAGGGAAGAGGCTGGTTGAAAACAAGCAGAAAATACCAAGGCACGTTTCTATAATTCCTGATGGAAACAGGAGATGGGCCTGGGAGAAAGGATTGCATGCAAGCTATGGGCATTATACTGCTGGGAGCTACGAGCATATTTTTGAATTATTCCACGAAGCTATGAATATGGGGGTAAAATATTTCTCTTTGTGGGGGTTTTCCACTGAAAATTGGAATAGGAGCGATGAGGAGATTAAAGCAATTTTTGATTTGATTTTGAATGGAATGGACAAGATGCGGGAAGAGTTTCACAAGCACAGCATAAGATTTAGGCACATAGGCAGGAGAGACAGGCTGCCTAAAAATTTGGTAAAAGAACTGGAAAAATTAGAAGACGAAACTTCTGACTACAGAGATTTTAATGTGCAGTTATGCCTAGATTATGGGGGGAGGGATGAAATAGTGAGAGCAGTAAATAAGATGCTAAAATCTGGAATAAAGGAAATAAATGAAGAGACGTTTAAGAGCTACCTTGACACAGCAGATATTCCTGACCCTGATTTAATAATAAGGACTTCGGGAGAAAAGCGCACTAGTGGCATTATGCCTTTTCAGGCTGCTTACGCAGAACTTCATTTCTGCGATGTTTATTTTCCTGAATTTGACGCTTTTGAATTGAGAAAGGCAATCAAGAGCTTTGGAAAAAGGATAAGAAGGTTCGGTGGGACTGCGAAGGAAGATTTGAAGTGATAACTGAAATAAATAGTTGTATATCGCAATAAAGAATAAAGTCAATATTTATAAAGCACTATTTTTTGTTAGTATAATGGATGACAGCGTCAGGGCAAAATCATAAGAATTCTTATAATAGTTTTATCTAAATTTCATCCAATCAAATATTCTAAATAATAAAATGACTAATAAAAATAATAACGAGAAAATTGCAAGGAAGAACCTGCTTAGAAAAAGCTCTGAAATAACAGGGAGAGCAATAAAAGGATACGATTTCAACAATGGTGTTGATTATTCTGATATTTTGAAGAGCTATAAAAGCACAGGATTTCAGGCAGCTAATTTTTCCAGAGCTGTTGAAATAACTAGAAAAATGATTGATGATAAGGCAACTATATTCTTGGGGTATACGTCAAATATGGTTTCTTCAGGAATTAGAGATATTATAAGGTATCTTGTACAGCACAAAAAAGTTGATGTTCTTGTTACAACAGCAGGGGGCATAGAAGAAGATTTTATAAAATGCATGGGTGATTTTATCCTTGGAGATTTTAGGGCTTCTGGAAAAGAGCTGAGAAAAAAAGGCATTAACAGAATTGGCAATATTTATGTTTCTAATAACAGGTATGTTGAATTTGAGTCATGGCTGCAGCCTATCCTTGAAGAATTATACCAAGAAAGCAAGAAAACAGGAAAAGTTCTTTGTGGAAGTGATTTGATATGGAAATTGGGGGAGAAGATAAATAATAAAGAGAGTATTTACTATTGGGCGTGGAAAAATAAGATTCCTGTTTTTTGCCCTGCTTTAGGGGATGGAGCTTTAGGAGATAATATTTACTTTTTTAGCTTTAAGCATCCAGAGTTTGTAATTGATATAGTTGAGGATATTAAGAGGCTGAATAATACAACTATCGGATTAAAGAAATCTGGGGTTATAATCTTGGGCTCTGGTGTTGTTAAGCACAGCATTTTGAATGCTAATATGCTTCGTAATGGAGCTGATTATGCTGTTTATATAAATACTGATGAAGAATACGATGGAAGCGATTCAGGAGCATTGCCAGAAGAAGCAGTCTCCTGGGGGAAGATATTGCCTGATGCAGAGAGCGTGAAGGTTTTTGCTGATGCAACGATTGTTTTCCCCCTGCTTGCTGCTGAAACATTTGCTAAATGCAAAAATAACAATAATTAAAAACACCCTAGTTCTTTTTGAAATATGAGGGATATGCAAAAACAAGAACTCAAAAAGCCGTTGCAGGGCATGATTGGCCTGGAAATACACGTTTATCTTGTTACAAGAGAGAAGCTGTTTTGCAGATGTGCGGCGCACAGGGAGCGGGGGACAAGATCGAACACATTCGTGTGCCCGATATGCACGGGGCAGCCAGGAGCAAAGCCGATGCTGCCGAATAAAAGCGCTGTTGAAAAGGCTGTGCAGATTGGACTTATGCTTGAATGCCAGATTAATTCTGATTTGAAATGGCAGAGAAAGCATTATAATTGGCCTGATTTGCCTAAAGGATACCAAAATACTTTATCTGGAGCAAAAGCAGTTCCTGTTGGAGAAAGAGGAAAGTTTTATGGAATAAGAATAAGAAGTATGCATTTGGAGGAGGATCCTGCTTCATGGAACCCTGAAACAGGAGAAATTGATTATAATAGGTCTGGATTGCCTTTAGCTGAGATAATAACTGAGCCGGATTTTTCTACTGCAGAAGAAGTTGTTGAATGGCTGCAGAAATTATTATTAAATTTGAGTTATTTAAAAGCAGTTGATTCTAATGCTGGAATTAAAGTTGATGTTAACGTTAATATAATGGGAAAAACAGAAAGGGTAGAAATAAAAAATATAAGCTCTCTTGAATCAATTAAAAGCGCAATTGAATATGATTTGCAGAGACAAGTAAAAGAAGGAGGAAAGCAAAAAGAAACAAGAAGGTGGAATGATTTAAAGGGAAAAACAGAAATAATGAGAGCAAAGGAAGAGCAGGATGATTATAGATTTATTTCTGATCCTGATTTGCAAGAGATTATTATTAAAAAAGAATTTGTTCATGTACAGAAAAAGAAGATTCCTGAAAGTCCTGAGGAAAAATTAGATAAATTAATTAAAAAGTACAAAATTAATAAGAAAAATGCCGGGATTTTGGCAAGCAACATTGATTTAGTCGAATTTTTTGAGAAAGTGGCTAATAAGATAGACGCCAAATTTGCTCTTTCTTGGGTGTCAATAGAGCTTTTGAGATTTTTGAATTATAACAGAATAATGCTGGATAAAATTGATATTAAAGCAGAGCATTTTGTTGCTTTGCTGAAACTGGTAAAAGAAGGAAAAATTACGCCTTTGAAAGCTAAAGAGATTCTGAACAAGTTTTATCCGAGGAGCTTCATGCCTTCTGCTTCTGAAGGCAAGATTTCTGATGTAGGGCAATTGAAGAAAGTGATAGAAAAAGTTATTGCTGAAAACAAGAAAGCTGTTGAAGATTACAAAAAAGGAGAGAAGAACGCTTTTAATTATTTGATGGGCAAGGTTATGTCTGCTACTGGAAAAAGAGCTGATTTTAAGATTGCAAGGCAGCTACTGCAAAAGTTATTGAAATGACGGATCTCTATTGCATTTTGCTTTAGGAATGTTTAAATTCATTAAAATTGTAATACTTTTAAAGGTGATAAAATGCTATACTTTCCTATAATAGGCTCTTTCTTGGAAGCTGTTGGGACAGTACTTCAGAAGAAAATCTTGAAGGAAAAAGAAATTAATTACAGGAATTATTCTGCGTTTGAGTTTTTTTTCATTGTTTTGCTTTCAATTCCCTTTATTTATTTTATGTGGGGAATAGAAAGGGATGCCTTTTTGCTGAGAAACGTTTTAATATTTGCATCTATAGTGATTGTTTCTGTTGTTGCCAATCTTGTGATTGCGTATTCTTTAAAAAGAGAGGATATTAGTGAGTTTGAGCCAATCTGGCTTATGCAGCCTTTATTCACAATATTATTGGCTTTTATTTTCTTTGAAAACGAGAGAAATTGGAATATTTTTGCGCTATCTTTGATTGCGAGCCTATCTTTAATCTTTTCCCACGTAAAAAAGAGCCATCTGGTTTTTAATAGATATTCTATTGCTACTTTGATAGGGAGTTTTTTATTTGCTTTAGAGTTAGTTTTGTCGAATTTTATCCTTGGCTTCTATTCGCCGTTTGTTTTCTATTTCCTAAGATGTTTATTTATTTTTTTGATTATATTTCTAGTTTTTAGACCTTCTTTTAAAATTTTGAAAAGCAAGACAGGGTGGCTGATGGCTTTGATAGGGCTAATATGGATATTTTATAGAGCTATAATATATTATGGTTATACGAATATCGGAGTGGTTTATACAACGCTGCTTTTCATACTTTCTGCTGTTTTCATATTCCTTTTTGCGATTGTTTTCTTGAAGGAAAAACCAAAAGCAGGGCAGATTGTTTCTGCTATTATAATTGTAATCTGCGTCGTGTTGTCTTGGTTTATCGGGAAATAGGGGCGCGTTTGCTTGTTTTTCAGCAGTTAGATGGATAGAATAAGTTTAAAACTCCTTTTTCGTATAGTTTTATATCGGGCCTATAAGTTAATGGATAGACTACTCGGCTTCGGAAGTATAAGATTTAACTGTGATGAAGGAACCGGGCAATCGGGGTTCGATTCCCTGTAGGCCTATTTTTTCTTAGTGTTTATACAAAATTTTTGTATTCTACGGCCCTTTCTGTTCTTGCTATTGTACTATCTTCAGAATTTTGGGGTAGAATGTTTAATTCAATAGCTAATTCTACTTCTTTATATGGTCTATCATAATAAAATAAGTTTCTATTGACTTCTTCCTCATTTTCAGGCACATAAGTAAGTAAAGGGTGTTTTTTCTCATATCTAGGGATTAGAGCAGTTACTTTGTCTCCTCTTTTAACACTTGAAATGCCGTTGAAAACAAGAGTTCTAACTGGTATAGAATTGAATGGTCTGACCTCCATAGTAACTATAGTTGAATACCCTGTGTTATAAATAGGCGATTTTCCTCCTATACGCATCTCAGATATAGGAGTATGGGAACAGGAGAGTGACTGCTGGATAACTGATAAGACCTGAAAAGTTTCATGCACTAATAATTGTTCAAGAGGCTTTGAATTTCTTGTTAATTCTTCTAATTCTCTTTTTCTGTTTTCTTTTATTTTTCTTCGTACTTCTATAGCGTCCATAGGTGACATAAATTCATAGTTGAATTACCAATATAAAAAGATTGTTGTGATAGCGGAATAATAAGGTTTAATAAACCTCTTATATTTTAAGATAAAATGCTCAAGAAGGAAGAAGCCGCAGATAACAAAGGCTTGACAGCCAAGAAAAATCTTGA
Source organism: Candidatus Woesearchaeota archaeon (assembly GCA_964468255.1). Lineage (GTDB taxonomy): Archaea > Nanobdellota > Nanobdellia > Pacearchaeales > GW2011-AR1 > VGKP01. Next base: position 13,850 of record CAYXTB010000004.1, read on the forward strand.
TTTTTCTGAATGGTATACACAGCTTGTTCAGAAGGCAGAGCTTGCAGACTTAAGATATAATGTAAAAGGTTTTCTTGTATTTCAGCCTTGGTCTGTTTTGGCGATGGAGAAAATGTACAAAATTTTTGAATCTGTTCTTCAAAGGAAAGGACACAAACCTTATTGGTATCCAACACTTATACCCGAGAGCAATTTGAAGAAAGAAGTAGAGCATGTCAAAGGATTTATACCTGAAGTATTTTGGGTGACCGAGGCGGGGGATGAAAAACTTACAGAGAGACTTGCTCTAAGGCCGACTTCAGAGACTGCTTTCTATCAGATGTTTTCATTATGGATAAGAAGCTATAATGATTTGCCCTTTAAGACATACCAGAGAGCAAATGTGTTTAGGTATGAGACAAAAGCAACGAGACCATTTTTGAGAAGCAGGGAGTTTCATTGGATTGAGACGCATTGTGCCTTTGCCAGAGAAGAAGATGCCATGAAACAAGTACATGACGACATGGCAACAACTGAGGAAGTTTTACACGGCATCTTTGGTTTGCCCCTTATATTTTTTGAGAGGCCTAGTTGGGATAGATTTCCAGGAGCGCATAGGACTTTTGCTGCAGATGTTTTGAATCCTGATGGAAGAGTTGTGCAACAGCCTTCTACACATTTACTTTCTCAAGCATTTGCAAAAGCTTTTGATGTTAAATTCAAAGACAGAGACGGAAAGGATAAATACACTTGGATTACTTGTTATGGTCCTGCCATTTCTAGAATATTTGCAAGTATAGTTATTGTTCATGGTGATGATAAAGGATTAAGATTTCCTTTTGAAATAGCGCCTTTGCAGATTGCAATTGTTCCAATTAGTGATGATGTAAAAATAGCCGAAAAAGCAATTAATATCACAAGTAAAATAAAAACTAAGACCGGCTTTTCTGTTGAAGCTGATTTCAGCCAAAAAAGCGCTGGAGAAAAATTCAATTATTGGGAAATGAAGGGGGTTCCTATCAGAATCGATATAGGATTAAAAGATATTAAGGAAAAAAGCGTCACTGTTTTTAGAAGAGATACTAATGAGAAGAAAACTATAAGAGAGGAGAATCTTTTAGATTACATTAATAAAATCTCTGAAGAATTCACAAAGAATTTGATTAAACAGGCTGATAAGATATTTGATGACAGAGTAAAACACGCCGAGGGCATTAAAACTATTAAAAAAATAGTTGATAAAGGTGGAATTGCCCGGTGTGGTTTTTGTTCTATTGATAAAGAGGGAGAGAAATGTGCTGAAAAGATAGAAAAAGAAGTTGGGGCGAAAGTTCGAGGAAGAAAATTTGATGAAATAAACAAAATGAAAGCATTTGGAAAGTGTATTGGATGCGGGAAAGAGGCGAAAGAAATAGTTTATATCGCAAGGGAGTATTGACATGGCAGCATTGAACTTTTCACCTGGGGATTATGTCCGCTTGCGGTTAGCATTGAAGGAGATAGAAGGCAGGGTTTTGGAAAGTCCTGACAATAGCATTTTACTTTTAAAGCTAAGGTCAGGATATAACATAGGAATTCCTAGGGAAAATATTCTTGCTGGGAGGGCTTTGCGCAAATACAAGGAAGAGAAGAAAGAGATAAAAGAAATTCCTTTAGTGAAGGGAAAGGGAAATATAGGGCTTGTTATTACAGGAGGAACTATTGCTTCTAAGCTTGATGCAAGGACAGGAGCTGTCAAGCCTTTGACTGATGTTAGTGAGTTTGCCAAGTTTTATCCAGAGCTGTTTGAGATGGTGAATGTTAAGAGGATTGAAGTTCCTTTCATGATTGCTTCTGAAAGCATGGATAGCTCGCACTGGATTAAAATAGCTGAAAAAGTCAAAGAGATGTTAGATGATTCAAGCATAGAAGGAGTTGTCGTGACTCATGGCACTGATACTTTGGGATATACAAGCGCTGCCCTTTCATTTTTTCTTCGCAATTTGAATAAGCCAGTAGTATTAACATATTCGCAGAGGAGCATTGATCGTGCATCGAGTGATGCTAATTTGAATTTGCAGTGCGCTGCCCTCTTTGCTTTGAGCGATTGCGCTGAAGTGGTTCTTGTTGGGCATGGAAGCATTAATGACGATTTTTGCTATGCTCTTAGAGGAACTAAAGTCAGGAAAATGCATTCTTCAAGGAGAGATGCTTTCAAGGCAGTTAACGCAGAGCCTATTGCTAAGATTTGGCCAGACAGAGTTGAATTTTTGTCTGAGCATAGGCCGAGAAATAATGATAAAGTTGAATTAGACACAGAATTTACAGACAAAGTTGCTCTTGTTAAATTTTATCCTGGGCAGACTCCAGATATTTTAGATTTTTATGCTCTGAAGCATAAAGGAATTGTGCTTGAAGTTTTAGGTCTTGGGCATGTTGCGTCATCTGATTCATTACAGAGCTGGGTTCCTGCGTTGAAGAAACATATTAGGAATGGATTGATAGTTTGCGCTGCTGCGCAGACGATTTATGGAAGGCTTGACCCCTTGGTTTATAGCAATGGGCGGGAATTGTTGGATGCTGGAGTTATATTTTTGGAAGATATGCTAAGCGAGACAGCACTTGTCAAATTGGGCTTTGTGCTTGGGCATTATGGCTGGAAGAAAAATGTGAAAGAGAAAATGCTAGAAAACATGGAAGGCGAGATTAATGAAAGGCTAGGAACAGAATTTATTTAATCTTATAGATTTTTCTTTCACTCTTGCAAAAACGCCGTCTGCACCCGTGCTAAAATTTGTTAATTCAAGGATTTTCATATATTTTTTAGAAAAGAGAAGATTATAAAGTATGGCTTTTCGGAACGAGGAGAATTTATTGTAACTATTTAAGAGTTACAAGTAGAAAGGTTTAAATACCTTCAAAGAGAATAAATTTTATGAAAATAGATTTAAGTTTAGTTAAGTATTTAGAAGATAATAGTCAGTTAGAGAGATTTATGGGAGAATATGAAGAATTGCATGAAAGAGACGAAGAAGGCAAAGCTTATGCAAATACGATCGGTGGATGCTTAGGCATTGCTCATGACTTAAACAGAAAAAAAGTGCCCTATTGTATTATAGGCGGTTTAGCGGTTGCTTTTCATTTACATCAAGTCAATCATGCTGCATTTTTGCAATGGAGGGGAACTAGCGATATAGATATTTTAGCAGATAAGAAATCAGCTGAAAGGACATTGAGAGAATTTGGCTACGATTTTAGAGAAGCTCAATATGGTAAAGCTGGGGCAAAATCCGGTATTTATGTATATGCTAAAGATGATAATGGTGAATCTTTATCTCTCGGACTAAGACAAAAAGTAGAGGATAAAACAGGAAGAAATATTGCGCCTAAATTACTTGGAAGTGCGACTGTTGTAGATGTTTATAGCATTCCAATAAGAGTTCCCATGATTAGAGATTTAGTTGCAATGAAACTCCATGCGAATAGAACAAAAGATAGGGAAGATATTAAAAGACTAAGAGAATACTATAAAGGTCTTAAACTTTAATATCGTATTATAATGGCACTAGAAATAAAAGTGACAAGTCATAGAATTGGTGGAAATCCTGGGGGAAAATGTGTTGTTCGCGATGCCAAGACTGAATCTCTTGGGTATTTCAAGTTTTGCTATGGCTCTAGAATAGAAGGGTATAGTCCTTTTGTGGCGGCTAATCAACCGGTTTATGAGGCAATAACTTTTGAATTAGCGCGTAGATTGGGTCTTAAAACGCCAAGTACTTTTGTTTTGTTGAATGATCAGAAAGATGTTAGGTTTACTAACTGGAAAGAGTTCGCAAACACTCAACAGGCGCATGACCCATCTGGAAGAAGATTTTATTTTGTCTCAAAATTAATTCCTCATCCTATAGTTCCAGATGTCGAGACCAAAAGCAGGAGTCTCTTAGAAATGCAAAAGCCATATTTGGAGAGCCTTTTGATTTCGGATATTATAAACATAAAACAGAATTTTGCATTTTATAATAATGGAGCTGTTGGAGAGGTTAAATATATTGATCTTGGATGTAGTTTTGTACATGCAAAAGAAGGTTTCCTTCAACAGCCAAACAGACTTAGAATTATGGATTTTAACGCAGTTAGACCAATGTCAAAGAATCTTAGAAGACATACAATTATCTCTGCCGATAACGATTTTTTTATTAATACAGAAGAGTTTGTTATATCTATTCATGATATGTGTGTTCCAACTTTAAACCCCCTTGGTAGTATGAGAACTAAAGATTTGATTTCTGTTGAAGAAATAAAACATATTGTGTATTATGTTATGCAAGGTTTTACTGATAGTCTTAAAAGCTATGAGCAGAAAGGATTACTTTTGAAATCTGCTTAATTTTAAATAATCTGTTTTTCTATAAGTTTCATGCAAATTGACTATGAAAAGCTGGGATTTAAGGCCGGGCTGGAAATACATCAGCAGCTTGACACTGGCAAGCTGTTTTGCAAATGCCCTGCTTTTTTGCAGAGCAAAGGGCCTGATTTTATTGTAAAGAGAAGATTGCATAGAGTTGCAGGAGAGACAGGAGAGGTTGACGTAGCTGCTGAGTACGAGTCTTCCCTTGGCAGGGAATTTATCTATCAAGGATACAGGGATAGTAATTGCTTGGTTGAATTGGACGAATCTCCACCTGATATGATAAATTCTGATGCATTAGAAGAGGCAATTAAAATTGCTCTTCTTTTGAATTGTGAAATTTATCCTGCTGTTCAGATAATGAGGAAGACTGTTATTGACGGTTCTAATACAAGTGGTTTTCAAAGAACTGTTCTTATCGGGCATTCAGGATTTATCGAGACGAGCTTTGGGAAAGTGCCTGTTGAATCAGTTGCATTAGAAGAAGACTCTGCGCGGATAATAAGCAAGGATGAGAAAATTAGTGTTTATAGGTTGGATAGATTGGGAATTCCTCTTGTTGAAATTGGTACAGAGCCTGTAATGAAAAGAGCAGAGCAAGTAAAAGAGGCTGCTCTGAAAATAGGGGAAATATTAAGAGCGTGCAAAGTGAAAAGAGGTATTGGAACAATAAGGCAAGATATTAACATGAGTATAAAGGGGCATGAAAGAGTTGAAATAAAAGGTTTTCAAGAACCTTCTTTAATGGCTTTGACAATCAACAAAGAAATTGAAAGGCAGCAAAAAGAAATAAAAGAAGGAAGAGGGAAGAAGGGAGAGGTTAGAAATGCTTTGGAAAATGGCGAGACGGAATTTTTGAGGCCTCTTCCTGGAGGGGCAAGAATGTATCCTGAGACTGACTTGCCTTTATTAAGAATTGGCAGAGAAAAGATAAATGAGATAAAGAAAAAACTGCCTAAGTTAAGGCACGAGATAAGAGATGAGCTGAAAAAGAAAGGCTTGAGCGATGAACTGATAAATTTGGTTTTAGATGGTCACCTAGATGAGTTTGAAACTTTATTACAGGTTTATCCTATTGATGCTCCTCTGGTTGCTAAATTGGTAACTTTGTGGCGTCAAGAAACAGCTACTAAATTAAAAAAATCTTTCTATGAGATTGCTAAGGTTATAGATGAGAGGACTTTAGAGCATTTGTTAGAATTGGTTAAGGAAGGTAAATTGGAGAAGGGACAATTAAAAGGTGTTTTTAGTGATTTGATGATGGATATTTTGTTAGAAGATGCTGTTAAAAAAGAAAAAGTTGATGATAACAAGCTTGAAGCGGAAATTAGGGATATTGTTAAGAAAAAGCCGGGATTGACGGTAAATGCTTATATGGGCATGATAATCCAAAAGCTTGGAAAGGAAATTGACAAAAGAAAAACAATGGAAATTCTTAGCAAGATAATTGGCAAGTAATTTATCTTAGATAAAGGTTTTTAAACCGACATTTTGAGTTAAATATATGAATAAGACGGTTATTGCAGGTATTGTTATATTTATTGTGCTTGCCTTTCTGTTAGGGTTTTTTGTAAATGGTATAGCATTTACAGGAAGTGTCGTAAAGGTTGAAGAATTTAGAAGCCAATATAGTTATACAAAGGCAATTTGTAATAGTGAAAAGAAGTGTATTGATGTTTTGATAGAGTGCGAGAATGGCGAGATAAAGAAAATAGAGCCAGTTTCTGATTTAACTTCTTTTAGTGATGATTGGGAAGATCCTAGAGATAATCCTAATGAGGAATTGTGTTTTTAATTTATATAAAATCTAAAATGAGAAAGAATTAAAAACTTGAAAATGTGGGTTATATGATGGCTCAAATAAGTCCCAGTGATTGCATATTTTGTAGAATTGCAAGAGGAGAAGCTCTTGCACATAAAATATGGGAAGATGACAAGCATATTGCTTTTCTTTCTATATTCCCTAATACGTGGGGGTTTTCTGTTATAGCGACAAAGAAGCATTATTCAAGCTATGCTTTTGATGTTCCTGATGATGTTTTAAAAGATTTTATTATTGCGTGCAAGAAAGTTGGTAAGCTATTGGATTTAAAATTGGAAGATGTTGGAAGGACAGGATTAATATTTGAAGGATTTGGAGTTGATCATTTACATGCCAAGCTATTCCCGATGCATGGAACGAAAGGAGATTGGACTCCTAAAAAGTCAAGTGTCAATAAGTATTATGAGAAATATGAAGGCTATATTTCCTCGCATGATTTTGAGAGAGCCAATGATGAAATATTGGCTGACTTGGCAAGGCATATAAGAGAGAGATAAAAAGGATTAAAAATACTCCTTTTCTAAGAGAAGTATGGTAGACTTGCAGAAGCTGAATAAGGAAAGAATTTATATAAATTCTTTAACAGCCAAGGATCATGGAAAGAAGGCTGTTGTGGCTGGCTGGCTTTACGACCAAAGGGATTTGGGAAAAATTAGATTTGTTCTTTTGAGGGATATTACAGGAGAGATACAGGTTACTGCATTTAAAGGAGAAACGAAAGATGCAGTTTTTAAATTAATGGCTAAAGCTTCTAGAGAAAGTGTCATTGTCGTTTCTGGAAAAGTTGTTAAGAATGCGAAGGCTCCGGGAGGAAGGGAGATTGTTCCTGAGAGCTTTGAAGTTTTGGCAGAAGCAGAGCAGTCACTACCAATCGATGTTTCTGATTTTTCAAAGACAGAATTGCCTAAGAGGTTGGATTATAGGTTTTTGGATTTGCATAGGAGGAGGACGCAGGCGATTTTTAAGATACAGAGTACGATCGCAGGTGCTTTTAGAGAGCATTTTTACAACGAAGGATTTATAGAGATGCAGCCTCCGTGCATTATTTCTGCTGCAAGCGAGGGAGGAACAGAGCTTTTTCCTGTACAATATTTTGAGAAAAAAGCGTATTTAGCACAGAGTCCGCAGTTATATAAACAGATGCTTGCCTGTAGCATGGAAAAGACGTTCATGATTACTCCTATATGGAGGGCGGAAAAACATAATACTTCAAGGCATATTAATGAGATAAGGCAGATGGACATTGAAGCTGCTTTTGAAAACCAGACGACTATAATGAAGCATTTGGAAGATGTTGTTAGGTATATTGTAAAAAGAGTTATTGAGAAATGCAAAAGTGAGCTGGAACTGCTTGGCGTTAAACTTAAAGTCCCTGGAGCTGTTTATTTGAGCTACGAGGAAGCTATAAAGAAAGTTAGAGGCAGGATGGGGGATGATTTTACGCCAGAGCAGGAAAAGAAGCTTTGTGAAATGTATAAAGGAGATATTGTATTTACGCATTCTTGGCCCCAGACTTTAAAGCCATTTTATATTATGCCTAAGGATGGAAAGAAAGATGCTAAATTAAGCGAAGGTTTCGATGCTTTGTATGGAGGTGTTGAAATCTGTTCTGGAGGGCAGAGAATCCATATTCCTTCTTTATTGATAGAGAGATTGAAGGCAAAAGGATTAAACCCTAAGAACTTTGAGGCGTATATAGATAGTTTTAGGTATGGCGCACCCATGCATAGCGGTTGGTCAATAGGCTTGGAAAGGATGACTATGGTACTTTGCGGGTTGGATAACATTAAGGAAGCAACAATGTTTCCAAGAGACAGAGATAGACTGACCCCATAATTATTACAATATTAATTAAACGAACTTTGTCTTGATTAAAGACCTTTTTCCTTTCTTTGTGACTCTATTTGCGTTAGCCTTCTTTTCGCTTCTTCTGGCTCTTTCCTGAACAAGTTTAGCAGTTCGAGCATTTTAATAATTACTTCTTCGTACGTCTCTTTTCTGAATACCTTTAGATTGTCCAATCTCGCCTTAGTTTTTTTTGTCAGCTTTATAGTTGTTATATCTTCCATAAGACAACTCGTAAGGAACCAAGGTTCCTTAACGTTCAATCTCCTTTAACGTGTTCAGCCTTTCTTTCATTATTTTGAGGTATATTTTGGTATACTATAATATATTTATCTCAAATAAAGAGAGTTTATAAAGCTTATCAGCAAAAATAATTAGCTATAAAGTATACTTGGGTATAGAAAGGTTTAAATACGAGCCACGCTTATATAAAGTATTATGCTGACGTTGTTTTTGCATATACGACGCCGATAAAAAAGAGATGTTGAGCGTTATACTTTCATCTATCTGGGAAAAGAGGCGATAGGTGTGTGTCGAGATCTTTCGGCGCGTATATTTTTTTATTTCTGCAGTTTTTATATCTGTTTTTCCCTTTGTTTTGCAATGGTTTTTCCAGTGGAAATGGCAGGGTATACTAAATTATGATAAGGTATACTTAAGTCTATACTAAAGATAAGGTTTAAATACACACAGAGTCTTATATTTAGGCCGACGCCGCATCTTACGACGCCGACATTTCATAGAAATGGAAAGTACGGGCGTTCAAACACGAACAGAAGATGCAATAAATAGCAAAGTCGTTGATATCCAGCATTTAGTTTTTTTCGGTGATGGAAGAGTTCCTTATGACAATCCTGTTCCTGAAAGTGAGCACAGAAAGATTAAAATCCGCTCTATCGATTGGCTTCTTGATGAGGGAATCATTTCCAAGGCTGAAGAAAGCTCTTCTCTTACTTGTAAATTTTTAACGCCAGACGAATGGAGGATGATTCAAAGTACACCAGAACATTATTGGCCGTGCGCATTTGCAAAAGAACTAACTGAAAGAGAATATCAACATCGTTTGAGCAGATTTGTACCTCCGCCTTCAAACCCGCTTTATAAAAATCATTATCTTCGTAATCAAAGAGTTTGGATTGCAGTGAGTAATATTTTATTTGAGCAGAAATATCATAAATATCCTACGCGGGCAGAAGAAGAACAGCAATCAGAATTTTTATTTCCTATTTATTGTGCATTTTATGCTTTGCTTAATGGCGTAGAACTTCCACTTTCTTATCCGTGGGGAGAAACAGTTATTTCTTATTGTGATAAAAAAAGAAAGGAAGAAGATGAAAAATTGAAACTGCAAAGAGCAGGGAGGCATGTAACAGAATGGGCCCTTGCTTGATTTTTTGATTAAGATATATTTATAAGAGAGTTTTTTCTTTTTGGATAATGAGATTATTAGTTGTCGGGGATTTTCACGGGGCATTTCCTAGAAAATTTGAGAGATTGATCAAGAGAGAAAAGATAAATTTGATTGTGTCAAACGGAGATTATTTGCCTTTTGCATATAGGAAAATTTGGTTTAAATATTGCTTTGAGAAAAAAGTAGGATTATGGGAAGTTATTGGCAAGAAGAAATATAAGAAATTAGTTAATGACGATTTAAATGCTGGAGAGAAGGTTCTCAAAAAGCTGAATAAATTGCCCATAGAAACCATAACTGTTTTAGGCAACATTGATTACCCTATACCAGATGACTTGAGAGACGATTATAAATTAAAGAATGATTGGGTTTGGGATAAAAATAGAATTTATTATTTTGGAAACTTGATAAAAAAATATAGAAAAATACACCGAATTGATTATACTTATTTTATTTTTAATAATTTTGTTTTTATTGGTGCAAGAGGGCATAGCGCTCCTGGTAAACCTCGGAGCAAGGCTTTTAGAAAACATAAGAGAATTCTTGAAAAATTATTCAAAAAATTCAGAAACGAAAATAAAGAAAGGGAAGTAATTTTTGTTTCGCACAATGTTCCTTACAATACAAAATTGGATAAAATTAGCAAGAAAGCACATGCTCTTGTTAAAGGAAAGCATTACGGCTCTAAACTTGTTAGGAGAATTATTGATAAATATCAGCCAGTTTTGCATATTGGAGGGCATATTCATGAATCTAAGGGAATGCAAAAGCTGGGAAAAACATTGTGCATTAATCCCGGGGCGGCTCATGAAGGCAAGGCAGTGATTGTTGATATCCCTGAAGATAAGGGGAAGATTAAGGTTAAGTTTATTTGATGAGCAAATAGCTTTATAAATTCTTTATGTTACGAAGGGGAATGATTATTAATGAAAGTGAGAGGGAGAAAATAAAGAAAGAAGCTCGGGAAATTTTAGATAATTTTAGCAGGGCTCTTTCTAAGGTTAAGATTAAAGAGAAAAAGGAGAAGAAAGAACTTGGAGGTTTTAGAGAGGAAAGAGAGGGAATGCTTGGAGACAAGGATTTTAGAAAAAGAATGTTTGAAAATGCCCCAAATAAGAACGAGGATTTTTTAATTGCTGAGAAGAAGAAATGGTAGAATTAGCTGTTACAGCGAGAGTAAAGAAGTTATTATTTCATTACGCATATAAATTATATTGTAGATGAAGTTGATATAAATCTGAGGGCAAGATATAATTCTTTTTTTAATGTAGAGATGAGAAATACAAATGTTTAAAAGAGCTTATTTATTTTAAAAGAGATGAAAAAGGAAAAGGCTGGCAAGAAGAAAGCTGAAAAAGGAGAATCAGTTAAGGGGATGAGCGAGAAGCAGATGGAAGAGACTTTGGATAAGGCAGTTAATGCTATTGGTAAATTGCAGAAAGAAAAGGGAATTGCAAAAGAGCCTGTTGAAGTAAAAGCCAGCAAGCCAATTTCAAAGCTGAAAAAAGGAGATAAAATCAAAATAGATAGCAAATCATATGAGATAGATGCGCATTATGTTCTGATGAAGCATCCTAATAATAGTGAGATGGCAATTGAATTGTTTGATTCTAATGATAAGGACTTCCAGTTAAGATATTTTGATGACCAAGCTGAAGCAACTTTTGATTTTTATGAGTTGCAGGAGATAATGTATTTCAAAAAGGCTTTTAAAAAAGTGGAGTGGTAAGGTTTAATAAAGATTTACTTTTAGTTAATAGATGACGAGAGTATTATCTCCTAAGGGGAGTTTTTTGGTTTTATTTTTATTAATTGTTCTTCTTAATAATAGTGTTGTTAATGCTGCTGAATTTCCTAATCCTCAAGATGCTTATGTTAATGATTTTGCAGGCATTTTTAGTGCTGGGCAGGCAGGGCATTTAAGAGGAATATTGCAAAATGTTAGACAGGAGACAACAGCAGAGGTTGTTATAGTTACAATAGATAAAATAGAAGGTTATGATATAAGTGAATATGCAGTTAGAATAGGGCAGGAATGGGGTGTTGGGAAAAAAGATAATGATAATGGATTAGTTATTTTATATACCTTGCAGGAAAATAGAATTTTTGCTGTTAGTGGATATGGTTTGGAAGGGATTTTACCTGATTCTAAAATTGGAAGATTATTAGATGAGAATTATGTTCCTTTAAGAGATTCTGGGAATGTAACTGCTGGAATTATTAAGTTTACAGAGGAAATTGTTAAGGTTTTGAATGAGAATGCGGCGGAAATAAAATCTGGTCAGGCAGAAAGCTCTAGAAATAGCGGGTTTATATTTATCTTAGTTATTATAGCAGTATTTTTATTAATTATAGGAGTTTTTTCTTATTTATTGAACAATAAAAGGAAAAGTAGGGGCTTTTCTGATTTCTTAACTTTCTTTTTCATTGATTTTTTAGTAAGAACTATTATATGGTCTATTATTTTAAGGGGAGGCGGCAGGAGGTCTGGAGGTTCTGGATTTGGAGGGAGTAGTTTTTCAGGAGGAGGATTTGGCGGCGGAGGAGCTGGAAGATAAATGATTGTTAAAAGAAGAAAAGGAGTAGCCATCGTAGATACTAATAAAGGAATTTTAGTTGTAGCAAGAGTAAATAGAAAGTTTGCCCTTCCTGGCGGAGGCGCTGAAAAATGGGAAAGTAGAGAAAAAGCTACCATTAGAGAACTTTATGAGGAAACTGGATTAAAAACTAAAAATATAACTTACTTATTTAGATATATTGGCAGTAAATGGCATACTCATAGTGGATGAGCTATAAGAAATTATGCTGAGGTTTTTCTTGTAGAAACAGAGGGAGATCCAAGACCAAGACATGAAATAAAATATATTGCCTTTTGGAAAATAGGAAGTAAATTACATCTTACGAGTGGAACGAAAAATGTTATTGTAAAATATTTGAGAGATTATAAGGTCATCAGAACTAACTAATCGGAGCATTTAAGATAGTTTTTTAAACTGAATTAGTTATAAAGAGAAATGAAAAAGTCGTCAATAGCGTGGATTATTATTGGAGTGATTGTCTTAATTCTAGTTATTTATGTTATTTCTGGATATAATAGGTTTGTGACTCTTGATCAAAATATTAATGGAAAGTGGAGTGAGGTTGAAAGCCAGTATCAGAGGCAGGCCGATTTAATTCCAAATTTAGTTTCAGTTGTTTCAAGCTCTTTAAGTGTTGAAACTAAATTCGTGAAAGATGTTGTTGATGCCAGAACTCGATGGGCTTCGGCGCAGAGTCAATTGCAGAAGGATATTGCTGGACAGCAGATGAATAATGGAATTAGCGCTTTTGTCTCTGCTGTTGCTGAAAATTATCCTGTTTTACAGGCTAATAAGCAATACATTGCTTTAACAGATGAATTGTCAGGAACGCAAAATAGGATTACAACTGCAAGAGGGAGATATATTGAATCTATCCAGTTATATAATACTGCAATCAAGAGATTCCCGGCAAATGTATTAGCTGAGATATACGGCTTTGAAGGGAAAGAGTATTATCGGGCAGAGGCAGGCTCTTTGGAAACTCCTGATCTTGGAACTGGAACTTTGCCTTAAGACTTAGTAAGGTTTAATAATAATTTAATTCTAGTGAGGGTATGAAAGCGATTGTTAAATGCTCTAAATGTAAAAATGCATTCAATAGCAAAGTTTATAAATTGATAAAATTTAATAATAATAATATGCTCCCCGGTGATCTTTCGAGGTCGCCGGATGAGTCTTTTTTCTCTTTTACTAAATTAATGTGGAGATTTTTATATGTATAAAACTCTTGTTTTTCTTGATGAAGGGTTCTTGTATAAGCTAAGCAAGCACATAGGTGGAGGAGCTCCCATAAAATTCGACAGAGTAGATCTGGCTAAAAATCTGGCTGTAAAGGAAAAATTACAATGCGAGAAAATTTTTTATTATAACGCACCACCATATGACAAATTTATTAGAAAGTTGCAGGAACATAATGAGATTATTGTTAGAGAAGGCAGATTGCAAAGACTGAAAATTGATGGTAAGTTTATTTTTAGGCAAAAGTCTGTTGATGTTTTATTGGCCATGGATTTGAGCACTATCCCTATAAAGTATCCGCATATAAAAAATATCATACTTGTTTCTTCTGACAGCGATTTTGTCCCAGTTATTAGGAATTTGGAGGAGAATGGAATTAAAACTATTCTTTATACTTATTACGAGAAAAAAAGAAATACTGCTTTTTCTAGGAGCAATGAACTTATAAAATCAGTTCATAAATATGTTTTGCTAACAAAAGAAGATTTTAAGAATGCTTCTTTATATAAAACGAGGGGGGACGAAAATGAAAGTTGAAGAAAAAGTTAAGAATTATCTTGATAAGATAAAAAAGGAAAATCCTAGAATTAATGCAGTACTTCATTTGAATGAAAAAGTTCTTGAAGAGGCAAAGGAAATTGATTCAAAAAATAAAAAAGGCAGGCTCTATGGATATGTTTTTGGAATCAAGAGCAATATTAATGTTCTTGGATTGCCAGCAAACTGCGCTTCTCGTGTTTTAGAAAATTATGAGGCCAGTTATGACGCAACTGTTATTGAAAAGATAAAAGCCGAAGATGGAATAATAATTGGAATGATGAATTGCGACGAGTTTGCATCTGGAAGTTCCGGGGAGAATAGTGCTTTTGGAGCAACTAAGAATCCAGAGGCTTCTAGTAGGATTCCTGGAGGCAGTAGCAGCGGGAGCGCAGCAGCTGTTGCTGCTGGCTTTTGTGATGTCGCTTTAGGAAGTGATACTGGAGGAAGTATTAGGAATCCAAGTTCACATTGCGGTGTTGTAGGAGTAAAGCCAAGTTATGGCTTAGTTAGTAGGTATGGATTAATTGATTTATCAATGTCACTTGATCAAATAGGACCAATTGCTAAAAATGTCTCGGATTGCGCTTTAATATTAGATGTGATTAAAGGCAAGGATGAGAGAGATACGATAAGTTTTGATAGCGAAGGAATTAAATTGGAGAAAACCGGGAAGATTAAAATTGGGATTTTGAGGATTAAAGGAGTTGATTCTAAAATACAGGGATTAATTGATAAAAGAGTTGAAGAGATAAAGAAAAAATATGGCTGGAAGGCTGAAGAATGCGAGATTAAACATATTGAATTAGCAGTCCAGACTTATTATCCTCTTGTTTATGCAGAATTTTTCTCTACTACTAGAAGATTTGACGGCAGAAGGTATGGCTATAAAATAGAGGAGAAATGCGGCCTGGAAGTATTAAGAAGGATTTTGGGAGGTTCAGAGATTACAAAGGCAGAATATTTTGGAAGTTATTATCAAAAGGCCTTAGAAGTGAAGGAGCTGATTAAAGATGAATTTGAATCTGCTTTTAAAAAGTATGACTGCATAATTTTGCCAACGTGCCCTGGATTGCCTTGGGAGCTAGGACAAGGGCTAAAAATGAAGCCTGAAGATGTTTATGCTTATGACGCTTTGACTATTCCAGCAAATTTAGCCGAGATTTGCGCTATAAGCATTCCTGCTGGAAAGATAGGCTGGATTCCTGTTGGAATGCAAATCTTTTGCGCAAAAGGAGAAGACGCAAAGATGTTAAGTATTGCGAAGATGATTGAAGACATTAGAAAGGTTTAAATATCAGTTATACATTGTCTAACTATGACAGAGATAAATGCAGAAATTAAGAAATGGGGAAATTCGTTTGCAATAATTATTCCATCAGATTTTATCGAGAAGGAAAAACTTAGAGAGAAGCAGAAGATAAGGCTGCTGCTAATGAGAAAAAGAGAAAGCATCAAGGCTTTAAAGGAAACATTTGGAATGCTAAAGGGAAAAACAAATAAAACGGGACAGCAATTTAAAGATGAAGCCAGAAGAGAACTCTATAATTGAAGAATTCTCATTGGATGAGAGCTATTTTTTTGACTCTTATGCTTTCTTTGAGATTTTAAAAGCCACTATACAGTATGAAAAGTATACTAATGTCGAGATAATAACTAGCAAATTGAATATTTTTGAGCTATACCATGGACTTTTAAGAGATGAAGGGGAGAAAAAGGCAAAGAAAGCCCTTGAAACATATTATAAATTCGCAATAGACTTTGATGAAGAAGTAATAAAAGAGGCAGCCGAATTAAAAATAGCTTTGAACAAAAGAGATGTTTCTATGACTGATTGTATCGGATATGCTTTTGCGAGACAATTAGGAATTAAATTTCTGACTGGTGATGAGCAGTTTGAAGATATGGATAATGTGGAATTTGCTAAATAGAAAACAATTAAACTTATAAGTTGTCTTGGATTTGAATTTTTATGGAAATAAAAGGATTGAAGATTGAGTTTCTTGGGCATTCAGGCTTCTTAATAGTGAACGAAGGAGAGAAAAGAATAGTAATTGATCCTTATAATGTATCTGAAAATGCTGGAAAGGCGGATTATATTTTAATTACACATAGTCATTACGATCATTGCAGTATAAAAGATATTCAAAAACTTTCCAAGGAAGGAACTATAATTGTTGTTCCTGCTGATGCGCAGAGCAAAATAACGAGAATCGAGGGCGTGAAGATGGAAGTTATTGAAGTTGGAGATGAGATTTCTCTTGGAAATTTAAAAATTGAGGCTCTGCCTGCTTATAATGTTGGCAAAGATTTTCATACAAAAGCAGATGGATTTCTCGGATATTTAATTAAATTTCCAGAAGTAGTAATTTATCATTCTGGAGACACTGATAAGATTCCAGAGATGCAAAAATTGACAGGATATGGAAAGCATGGAATTGAATTTGTTGCTTTGCTCCCTGTTTCTGGAACTTATGTAATGACAGCTGAAGAAGCTGCTGATGTTGCACAGATGCTTGGACCTGACTTGGTTATTCCAATGCATTATGGATCTGGAATTGCCGGCACTTTGGAAGATGCGCAGAAATTTGTTAGGCTATGCAGGGATTTAAATATAAAGGCAGAAATTTTGGAGAAAATTTAGATTATTATAGTATATCAATTATGTTGCATTAGATATGAATTAAAGGTTATTTTCTAAAATATATCTTATAGCATATATATTAATGAAAAAATCATGAAAAAACTGAAAAATGCAAAATATAAAAATATTTAAACTCTTTTTACAAGCTAATTGGGTAAAACTCGTAAGAGTTTTGATTTAAGTTGAAATAAAACTGAAAGGAGGTAAAAAGAGGCTAAATGGTACTAGATTTTGCAAAAGAAGCTATACAGAATGTTGCGACTCATAGCATAAATTTTGATGAGTTGAGAGCTGGCAAAGCAAGCATTAAGGTTTTTGGATGCGGAGGTGCTGGATGCAATATGAGCACTTGGCTTTTCAACAAAGGCATTAACGGCGCTACTATTTTTGGCGTAAACACTGACGCCCTGCACTTGAGTATTACCAAAGCTGATGAGAAGATTCTCATTGGTAAGGAGCTTACACGAGGCTTGGGTTGCGGCGGTTATCCTCAAAAAGGTAGAGAGGCTGCTAAGGAATCTTTGAGTGAATTGAAAAGGGCTGCAAGTGGAGCAGATATGGCTTTCATCTTGTCTGGATTGGGAGGAGGAACTGGAACTGGATCTGCGCCCGTTGTTGCTCAATTAGCTAAAGAATCAGGAGCAGTTGTTATTGGTGTTGTTACGATGCCTTTTGATTGCGAGAAAGCTAGAATTGACAAAGCAGAATTTGGCTTGCAGGAATTGACAGAAGTAGCTGACACAGTTATTATTATTGATAATAACAGGCTAGTTGATATTGCTGGAAATCTTCCGATGGAGCAGGCATTTGCAGTTGCTAATGAATTAGTAAGTACAATGATTAAGGGAATAGTGGAAACTATTACTTTGCCTTCATTGATTAACTTAGACTATGCGGATGTTTCTGCAATTATGAAGAATGGAGATGTAGCTGTTATTGGAGTAGGAGAGAGCGATACACAATCAAGAGTAGATGAAGCAGTAAGACAGGCTTTGACTCATCCTTTATTGGATGTTGATTATAAAGGAGCTACAGGCGCTTTAATACACATTACTTGCGGTCCAGACTTTAAGCTTGAGGAATTCGCCGGAGTTGGTGAATTAATCACAGAAAATATAAGTCCAGAGGCACAGGTTATTATTGGAGCAAGAATCAATAAAGATTTTGCCAATAAAGTAAGAGTCATAACAATTATGACTGGAGTAAAGTCACCTTATGTTATGGGCAAAAAGCTTGCGCAGCAGGAATCTGCAATGAGAACCGAGATGTCTGATTTAGGCATTGAAGTTTTTAGATAATTAGAACCAAGGTTTTAAGATTCCTATAAAATTATTTTTATTTTTTTTCTTTAATATTATTGATTTTTATCATACATTAAACAACATCAGTTTCTGGGCCTTCTCGGAATAAAGCAGGCCTTTTGCTTTGATCCCAGGTTTCCCAGAATAAATGATTCTCTAAGGCAGGTTTTCTCTTTCTTTTTGAACTTCCTGGTTCATAGCCGATTGGTATTATGGCTTCTATTTGAATATGATGAGGAATTTTTAATAGCTCTTTAATTAATTCATCCGAATAAGAACCTATCCAGCATGCTGATAATCCTAAATCTGTAATTTTTAATAGGAAATTTTCAATTGCTGCTCCTGATTGCTGTCTGCTGTAAACGCGACCTCTTTCTCCATGCATATTTTCCAAATTAGAATCATCTGAGCATATTAAAACTAAAATGGAAGATTGGTTAATCCAAAGCTGTTTTGCGAATTCAGCTATTTTATCTATTGTTTTCTTATCTTCTATAATTAAAAACTTTAGGTGGCATCTATTATCAGCGAAAGGGGCTTTTATTGCTGCATCTATTGCTTCCAAGACAGATTTCCAGCTTGCTTTTTTATTTTTAAATGTCCTGGCAGAGTGCCTTTTTTCTATAACAGAGTCCAAGTCCATATCAATGGCAGGATGGATGGATATAAAAAGATGCCTATTTTTTACACTCATATACAAAAGCAGGAGGGAAATTTAAAAGTATAAAGCTTATTTTCACATGGCTGAATATTGATTTTAGCATATTTAGCCTATATAGAGAGTACTGGTATTGAACGAAAATACCTTCATTTTTCAAGTGCTTATTGATAATAAAGAGAATCCTGGCAACGTTTGCTTTGCCTATCTGGCTTAATGGCAGGCTGGATATCACGCAGTCTATTTTATTGATTTTATATTTTTTAAGATATTTTTCAAGCCTTATGGCATTGTCATTGATCACTATCAAATTTTTATTTTTAATTTTCTTATTGTTGAGCAGTGATTTTTTTATTTCAAAACTTATCAAAAGGCAATTTTTTGGCATTCTTTTAATTATTTCCTTGGTTATACATCCCTCGCCTGCTCCGAGCTCGATTATGCATTTATATTCTTTACTTTTTATCGGAACGATCATTTTTTTAATGAGGAATCTCTGGGAAGGCAGGGGAGAACCTATTGTCCTGAAATCTTTCAATGCCTCAATAATAAATTCTTTTTTGGACATTTACCTATATAAGAATAGGGTTATTTAAGTCTTATTTTTTGCAGATTTGATAGTACGTTGTAACGTTAAAGGGAGCTATTCATCCAATATGAACAACAAGCTTAAAAATAGCTAAATACTCTGACATTCATGGAAGAAAAGATACCTTTTTCAAGATTAGATGAAAAAGATTTTGTAGATTTGCCAGGAACTAAACCATCTGTTAAATTCCCTCTAGAAAAAGTGGGAATTACTAATAGAAATCATTATCTGAAGGTTATTGACCCATTTACCAAAAAAGAAGTTGAGTTATTTGCGGATGTTAAAGTCTTCTTAAATCTGCCTTCAAACCAGAGGGGTTTACACATGGCACGAATTGAGCAAGGATTACATAAAATGAAGTCGGGAAAACCTCTACCACTAAAAGAATATGTGATGAAATTATGCAAAGATGTCCAAGAATCACAAGAGCAAGAAAATAGCTATGTGGAAATAGTAGCAAAATATGAAAAACTAGTTTCTAAAAATATCTCTAAGAGACCCGGTCATGAGCTTATAGATTTACATATAATTGGAGAGTTAAGAGATAAGTCAATGAATTTTAAGATTGGTGTTTCTGTTCCATTTATCAACGCATGCCCTTGCGCTCAAAGATGGGGAATGAGGGAATTTTATAAATCTCTTAAATCAGATGGTATGAAAGATGAGGAAATTGAGAAGATTGTTAGTAAAGCACCCTTGCAAGCCCATACAAATAAAGGAGATGCTAAAATAATTATTCATTCCGATGAAGTAGATTTTAGCGAAGTTTATGGAATATTAGAGGAGTCTTCACCTCTAACAAGAGAACTATTAAGCGGAGAAGACGAGCATGTTGTAGTAAGGGAAGCTCACAAAAAAAGAATGTTCTGTGAAGATGTAGTGAGAGAAATAGTAAAAAATATTGTTAAAAAATTAGATGGTAAAATCAATTCAAAAACGATTATTGAGGTAATAGTAGAAGTTGATGAGAGTATTCATTTCCATAACCTTTATGCGGAAGTTAAGGACACATTAGAAAATCTTAAAAAGAATCTAAGTTAATATTAAAATATTTATTCCCTAGACTTATGCCTATCCAGATATTGAATTTTTTTGCTTCAACTTCTTCTTTTGATGTACCAAGATATTTAATTATTCTCATTTTAATCTTATTTCACCTGAGCCAATAACTTTGTCTTTGTGATAGAGCACGATGAACTGTCCCGGAGCTATTGCTTCAACTGGCTTTTGGAAGACAAAGTGGTATTTATTGCTTTTCTTTGTTAACTTGCCTTTATGGAAAGAGCCGAGATGCCGGATTCTTGCACTTAAATTAGAAGGAGGAATTTTTTCTTTTGTATTAATTAGATACAGGGATTTTATTATAACTTCTCTCTTTTTTAATATAGAATGAGATTCAGGAGCAACAACTAAAACATTATTTTTGCGCTTTTCTGCAACATAAAAGCGTTTTTGCGCTAAATAAGGGGGTTTTTCAATATTGATGCCAATGTGAGAGCCTGCTTTTTGGCCTGTCGTGTAATATGCAAGGCCTTGGTGGGCACCTATCACAGAGCCTTCAGGGGTTATTACTTTTCCGGGCTTTGCTTTTATTCTGTTTTCCAAGAATTGATGGAAGTTGATGTTTCCGATAAAGCAGATTCCTGCTGTGCCGTGCTTGTTCCAGTTTGGAAAATTGTTGGTTTTAGCGATTTTTCTTACTTGAGATTTTATTAGATTGCCTAAGGGAAATAGAGTGTGCTGCAAGTCAGATTGCGAGAGCTCTGCTAAAAAATAAGACTGGTCTTTGGATTTGTCTTTTCCAGCTAGTAATTGAAAGCCTGAAGAGGTTTTTCTAATTCTTGCATAATGGCCTGTTGCTATATAATTGCATTTTAGCTTTTTTGCCTCTTTCCAGAGAAGGGGAAATTTAATAAGAGAGTTGCAGGAAATATCTGGATTTGGGGTAAATCCAAGCTTATAGGATTGGAACATTGGTTTTATGATTTTTTCTTTGTAGAGCTTCTCAAAGTTCAAGACGATGAAAGGAATTTTAAGCTTTAGAGCGATTTTTTGGGCCATTTTTTTATCCTCTTGCCAATGGCATTCTCCTGTTAAAGGATCTTTTGTATCAGAGAAATTTTTCATAAACACGCCTATTACTTTGTAACCTTGCCTTTTTAGAAGAAGGGCTGCTACGCTGGAATCTACTCCTCCTGACATTCCTAACAAAACAACTTTTTGTTTCATATATATAGAATTAAAAGAAGAGTATAAAAAGGAAACGTTCGATAAGATAAAAATAAAAACGTCCTGGGCTGGACTCGAACCAGCGACCCCATGGTTTCTACAAACCTCTTTAAAAGAGGAAAAATTCTAACAGCCACGTGCTCTACCTAACTGAGCTACCAGGACATAAAACAAAAAACGAGAGATGTTATTTAAAGATTGCTATTCTTCTTATCTTTCTTGCTAACAAAAGCATCGTGTTTATCTTGTTTTCTTTTTGTATTTACTCTTTCTAGGAAATAGTAAACATTTGCTTGCTTTGATCCTCTAATTAGATTTGTCAAAGCCGTTGTGGCTTCTTCTATTTTGTCTGCAGGACCTAAAATGCCTAGAGTATTATCATGAAGTATTATTTTACACCCAGAGATTTCTTCCATAGTTCTTTTTGTTTTTCCTCTTGTTCCTATCAGTCTTGCTCTTACATCATGCAGGTCTTTTCTTTTTGTAAATTGCTTGATTAATAATTTTCTAAAGACAAAATTTTCGTTTTTTAGCTGTAAGGCTTTTTTAGCGGAAAAGCCGAAGCTCATTGCTTCCAATACTATAGAAGCCTCATATTCTTGCAAAGGATCACCAGAGATAGTTGCTTGTTTTCCCTTGACATCTATTTTTACATTTAAGGCTTTCTCTAGGCTTGCTTTTTCTTTTCTTACTTCTTTAGTATTCTGAAGGTATATGGTTTCCATGGATGTTTAAGGAAAGAAGAGTTTTTTAAATTGTTGGTTTTATTTATTAAGAATACCGCCACAGCTTGCTGCGAGGAGCTTCAATATTAATGGATAAAGTTGATACATTAATGATTATTGATGAGGTAATTGAGTTCTATTGTCCTGATAGAAGTTAAAGAAGCTTTAAGGCGAAGGGAATGCCCTTGACTTTTGTCATATTGCCTTTTTGGATAATTCCTGCTTTAATCGCAAGAGCTATTGATTCTTTTCCTACTATGTTAAATGTGGCCTCTTCTCTTAATTGCAATTCCAGGATTTTTAGGGCATCTTTTTCTTCATAAAGAGAGCCTTTGTAGAAGCTTTCTCTTACATCCAATTGTCTAATGCCTTGCTCGAATTTTTTACCTACTAAATCTTCGTCTGCTACTGCAATAACATTTCTGCGCGATTTGTAAAGTTTTATGAAAACTGGCATTTTAGATTTTTCTTACTGGCGATTTGGCTCCGCAGGCCAGGCAATGCTTAAATTTGAGATCTTTTTCTGCTATTATTTCAGTGTCTGGTTTTGAGCAGACAAAGCAAATAACAAATTCCTTTGAATACATCTGGATTTTTTCATTTACTTTCTGGGAGTTTAGTTTTGTATTTAGAACAAGCCTGCCAGATTCTATTTTGCCAGAAGTTGCAAGCTCTTTTTGAAGGAATTTTGCTAGATTATCCAAGGGTCTTCTTAAATAAAGAGCAATTTGCGTGATATTTGTTATTATCGTGTTCTTTCCTGCAACTTGGCCTTCTACCTTTGGTATTTCGAACCTATCAGTAGATGTAGAGACTACTTTTACTTTCTTATACGCTTGGTCTAATAATGCTTTGTATTGGTCCATTTTATTTGAAGACAAAACAAGGTTTATAAATATCTCTGTCGGTATATTTGAATGAACGTGAAAAACATTGTTTTGGGGATTGGAATTTTTATTGTGTTTTTGCTAATGCTTAATTATGGGATTGAGGCTTTTTATAAAAGCCCGAAGTATGATGATTTTTGCAAGCCAAGCGCAGATAGGTATCTTGCAAAGCCTTATGCTTATCCAGAGAGCGCGAATTGCACTTTTTCCAGAGCGTTGCAGGAGCAGGTTGATAAATGCACTTCTGATGGCGGGTTTGCTGTTTACGGGTATGATGATAATGGCTGCTATACATCATTAAAAGAATGCAATTTCTGCCAGAAAGAATACGACAGAGAGAGAATAGCTCACGACAAGGTTGTTTTTGTTATTGCAATAATTGTAGGAATTATTACTTTGTTTATTGGATTTTTGGTATTATCGACAGAGCCTGTTGGCTCTGCTTTGATGGCTTCTGGAGTTGGCGCTATTTTCTATGGCTCTGTGCGCAATTGGGAGAATTTGAGCAATGTCTGGAGATTTTTGCTGTTGCTTCTTGCCCTTGTTTTGCTGGTTTGGATAGC
>CAYXTB010000005.1:0-36979 GCA_964468255.1 Candidatus Woesearchaeota archaeon
TTGTTGGCTGATAAAATGCTACCTTTGCTCCGCTTTTTGTTTCAATAGCTGGGAACAAATTAATAGCTCCTGAGCCACTATCTGGGTCATCTATTGTGACAAAACCATCTCCGGCTGCTCCCTTAGTATATTTGACAGTATATTGATTGCCTCCTATATTAAGAGAACCTGTGCCTTCAGAAGTTATAGTAACATCTGTTGTTTCTCCGCTGAAAACGTCTTTTATTGTGACTTTATCACTATCAAACCCAGTTGAGGCATTTGTAATAGTCCCAATTTCAATTAAGCGTCCATCTTCATCATTACCAATAATCACAAGATGCGATTTATTAACAAGAGCTAGTTCCCTAACCTCAATCAAGTCTCCAGAAGAATCTCCTAGAATTGGGTTTGCATTTGATACAGCATTAGGAGCTGTCTTTGTCGTCGCATTATACAAGAAGCTAATTGTCTTCTCATTACCTCTCTTGTCAGTCATCGTAACTTCCATCTTATCATCTGCGGAATTAGAGACTTTGATAATTTCTCTGCTATCATCAAAAGCCATACTGGCAAAATCTACCTTGAATGAACCATATACTGGATCAACAAATGATTGTCCTGCAAGTATCGCATCAACATCACTATCTACAGCAGCTACTTGTACAGTCAATTCAGTAAGATTTCCAGGCGTTCCTCCGCCAAAGATAGCTTTTGTGCCATCAATTGAGTCTTCATCAGTTCCTTTCAAAACCTCGCTATTATGAGTAAACTTGTATTTCTCTGCTCCAACAATAACTTCTGCAGTTAATTTATTGGTTGCAGTTGATTCATCTGCAAGATTTACTCCTATTTCAAGTCCACTGATTTTCTTGGAAGCAGCTTCATTTATCTCTTTCTGATCGCTTGCCCCAGTACTATCTGTAACTTTAATTGTTGCAGCAGAATCTGTTGCAGCCGCTAATTCTACAGTATATTCAGCTCCATTAACAGTAACTGTTTGTGAAGGATTAGTATCAGAACTTAAGAAAATAGTTTCTGAAGATTTGAACAATATTAAGTTTGTTCCATCTGTTGCAGAACCAACTGTAAATTCCTGTCCAAATAAAGTAATACTTTCACCTTCTGAGTCAGTGTTATTAAATGCAACTGCTTTGTCAAATGTGATTGTTGCATTGTATATCATATTAGCTGAACTAGTATCTAAATCCAAGTTAAACACAGGATTATCATCCGATGTTGGCTCTTGGCTATATACTACTCTAGGATTTGGTCCTGGTTTAATACTGTGCGCTAAATCAGCATCAACATTTCCAGAAAAGGATGTGTCAGCCAAGATTGGCAAATCGCCTTCACTCACTGAAGTTACTTGTGCATTAAGTGTCTCATTCATGTACAGCTTTTTGCTGCCGAATAATTTAACAGTATCTCCACTTGTTGTGCTCGTTGTTCCTCCAGTTGTTGCAGTTTGATCACCCAACTTTTGTTGTAAATGGGTTGTTATATCAGCAACAGCAGCTAAGTCAGTCAAAGCAGCATTACTTCCCCACACTACTGCAACATCAGCATTTCCACCCTTTACGAATGGATCTGGATAATTTGCAGCAGCAGCAAGACCTATAGTTGAGCTTAGCATTACAGCGCTTGTTAAAACAGACGCTATCTTTCTAAAATTTAATTTCATTTTTTTAAACCTCCTTTCATCTTCTCTTTTTGGCCACCCCGCAGGATTCCTCTTTGAGGAGATTGCCTTTTAATCGGCAATCCGCCAGGCCGTGTCGAGTATGTAGCTTTTTAGGGATGCTACCCTCTGACACAAGTTTTTAATCATCTTTAAAGGATGATGCCATTACTTGGCCAGTACTCTAAGTTTATTCTAAATAAATTAGAGCAAACGATTCAATCAATCTTGGTTTAAAAACCTTTGCCCACTTTTTTCGCTTAATTGAGGTAGCAACCCTTGTCATCTTAAATTACTTTATAAAGCTTTTGGTATCATTTAATAATTAAAATTAATAACATAAGGATTCAAAAAAGCCAAGTTAATAATATTTTACCATAATTTTATCAATATATGGTATAACCAACTATATATAGAGAAGCGAAACATATAAATAGATACTCTGCTTTTACAATATAAGGTAAATCTAAACATATACTCATAAGCATAAAATGGCAAAAAAAGAGAAGATTAGGGAGATAACAATTGTCGACGAGGGAGGAGCATTTACAACTTTCTTTAAGAAATTTACCAGTGATGCATCCCAATATGACTTTGAAGGCCTTTCTGTCTTAAGGAAGCTTTTGAGCAATGAGAAGGCAAGGATTCTTTATACAATAAAAACTAAAAAACCAGGTTCCATTTATGCATTAGCTAAGATATTGGGAAGGGATTTCAAGTCAGTATCCCAAGACATCAAGCTTTTAGAAAGATTTGGTTTCATAGACCTAATAGTAGAAAAAACAGGGAAGAGAGAAAGATTAAAGCCCTTCTTAACCATAGATTCAATAAATATTAATATTAAGATTTAAATATATGGTTAAAAAAACCATATATGTTTTTTAGTAAATTCACTTTAAAAGTGTCAGTAAAAACTAATAGCAAACCTTTAATTCATAGTTTATTGTCCCAGGAAAGACAGAATAAAACTCATCGGCTCCTCTTATGATGCCTGAAGAGCAATTGCCTTTTGCAATGGACAGGATTTCCTCTTCTTCTTGGCTGGCATTTGAGCCATATGAGGAATTAAACAAGTATCCTTTTATTGCTCCGCCTTCTCTTACTGGCCAGCTTCCATCTAATATCTTTCCAAGAGTCTCATTAAGGACATTACATGCCTTTTTTCCTGAAACACATATTTTATCTTCTCTGCACTCCTTAATAAGCTCTCCTAACTTCGCGTAATTAGGCTCGTAATTAACTGCACATTCTGTTGTATATTCATAGCTGCTTCTCAAAAATGCTCCAATATCCCTGCTTTCCACTTCAAGGCTTGTCTCCTGCTTTATCGAGATAATCAAGAAAATAAGCCCTACTACAACTACTATAACAACTATCAGGACAAAACCAACTATTTCTTCCTGTGCTCTTTTCTTTTTATCCTCCAATATCATGTTAATCATTTCCGTTCTACTTCTTTAAACTCTAAGACCGAAAGATTTATATTACCTATAGAAATATATATATTGTTACATGTAAAATCCCTCACGAAAGGAGTCCGAAAGGTGCCCAATTGCTTATGTGGTTGGGATAGACCAGTAGGAGGGTATTGTAGCACTTTCATTCTTTTAGTTTTATGATCCTCCCTTTTATATTGTTATACTTTCTTATAACATCTGTATATTCTTTGTTGCTGTTTTCCGCCTTTTTAAAAATTGCTCCGCTAATTAAATCTACAATTTGCAATCCAAGGTTATTCTTTGAGTTTTCATGCCTTATAGAAATAAGCATGTTTACATTATCGGATTTTTTCATTACATTTTCATCAGCTAAGTAAATTTTACATTTATAACCTTTAACCTCTTCTTCAGAATTGAGCTCCTCATAATCCTGTACCACAAGATAGGCAATCTTTTTGTTGTTAAAATAATCTTTATCTGCAATTATTTTATAGGGCATTTCATCAAGCTTAAATATTTGTCCTATGAGATCACATAATATCTGCACTTTTACAGAAGGAGCGATACTAAGCCCGTCTTTGTATATAACTACAAATTGAATTGGGAATTTCAATTTTGCAAGTTCTTCTATTGTTTTCAGCAATATTCTTTTATCGGGAAATCCATAAAATTTTATCTCTCCGCCTAAACGATTTAACCACCTTTCCCCTTTCTTTGTTCTCCTTAATTGTTCTTTCGCTTTTTTCATTATCCTGCCAGCCTTTTTTGTTTCATCCAAACAAACACAAGTAAGAACTAAACATTTGCTTCCTTCCTTGCCTGAATCTCCACTCTCGTCTATATAGCCGGTTTTAAATCTATCTCCATCAAAGCGTTTTATCTTACCTTCAATCATATCATTCTATCCCCTTCCCAGCAGCATATATCTTGCCAAGATCGCATTTAATATAATTCTGGCTTCCAGAGTTTTCATATCTGCACAAGGCTACAAAAGCTCCTTCTGGTATCCCATAATTGGTTTTATTAATTAAAGTTAAAGTTGAACAATCCGGATAGTTTTTTCTTGAACATTCCCCTCTTTTCTCTGGATAAATAAGCTCTATTTTCAAATAATCAAGATTCCAGAATCCCTGATAGATCTTCCTCTCAGGATCTTTCAATAATAATGCTTTATCCAAATCTATGCAATTAACGCATTCTCCCGCTGTAAAGGCAAATTCTGGGCTGCCGGCTAATTTCCTGACAAGCTCCTTGGCTTCATCTCCTCTTAATTCCTGGACATTCTCTCTTAAGCCCGAAACTCTGATATTAATATAAAATATTGTAACTATTGCAAAAAAAATCATAATTGCAACTAAAACAAAAGCCATTTCTTGTATTTTCAGCTGCGCCTTTTTGTCTTTTTTATTAAGTCTTATATTGTTACTTCTCATTATTATCCACCTCACCATCAACTTCCATAATTTTATTAATATTAAAATAATTTGCATGTAAGCAAATTATTTCTATCCTCCAGTTCATTAGCAAATAATTTAATTTTTCTTAAATCCAAAGAGCTGTTCAATGCTTTTGTCATATTTGCATAAAAGTCTAAATCGCTTTCCAAATTAGAACTGCATCCTTTTGGCGTTAAAGATTCACTTTTTGCCCTATAAAGTCCAGCTAATTGGGATGCTCTCAGCATTAATCTTTTTATCTGGCATTCATAGATGCCAGAGTCAGAAAATATTGCTCCGTAAATCAAAGCGTTTTCATTTCTGCTGTCCTCTTCATAATAAACTCTATTTTGCCCCTTCTTCCTCACGCTGTCTGTTTCCAAATTAACATCAATATCACAGCCCGTACTTGTAAAGCAGATTTTTTTGCTTTCTCTCTCGCATTTTCTTATTTCATCTGTGATGTTAATATTTTCTGGCTTAAAGTCATTTTCAAATTCATCCTTAATATAAGACGGCGGATTAACAAAACAATATTTCTCATTATTAGGAATTAGTATAATAATATTCGCAATCTCATAAGGCATGCTGAATGGCTTTGAAAACACGATTATTTCCTTTTCTTCAACAACTCCTGGAGAAAATATGTACTTATTATAAAAACTGCTCGGTATTCCAGGTTCTTGCCACGCTTCTCCCAGCCCAGACTTTGATGCTATGCTTATTTCCTGCACTCCAAAAGTCCTTTGAACTTCAAAGTTGCCAGTGCTTTTGCATCCATTAAATATTCTTGTTTCTTCTGGAAGCGAAATCAAGCTTATTTTTCCCTCTTCAAAGGAAGTTTCAAGTGGATTTAAAATAATTCCCAATTCCTTTCCTGCTTCAGTGTCAGAAACTTTTCTTTCCTGTTTTATCAAGTTTGTTGCAGCATATATTGCCAGGAAAATTACAACTGCCCCAACAATTATTGCAAATATCCAGCCGAAACTGAACTCAAAGCCTTTTTTGTTTTTCATGTTATCATATCATGCTCTTGTCAATTTTACAAAAGCATCAAATTTTCCTTTGCTTATTTTAATTCCAGCTTTTTCATTTGAAACAGAAATGCAGAAGAAGCCATCCGCATTAATATGCTCCAAACTATAACTGAATTCTCTATTATTGCAAACACTTCTCGGCCAAAAAAACATATTATTTCCGGGTTTTGAATAGAACTGGAATTCATCAAATTTTTCTTCATCATTTCTATCAATCAGTTGCTGGCTTGAATTGCCAAAGCACACGCTATTTATCCCATCTGGAATCTTTTCATTAAAAACATCCTGAATCTCTCCCTGTGCAAAATAAGCCCTGTCAATCTCCTCCTGCAAGTCATTAAAATACAATCCGCACGACACTTCAGTTCCAATATTAAGGAATTTTACAATAATATATCCTGCAACAGCAAGAGTGGCAATAATTATAATAATTGAGAAAATCATGCCAAAAGATAACTGCACTTGCCCTCTTTTACCTCTGTTCATCATAGCCTTCCTAAGGGGAAGCGTTT
This sequence comes from Candidatus Woesearchaeota archaeon, assembly GCA_964468255.1. Taxonomy (GTDB): domain Archaea; phylum Nanobdellota; class Nanobdellia; order Pacearchaeales; family GW2011-AR1; genus VGKP01. The sequence continues at coordinate 6,085 of CAYXTB010000005.1, forward strand.
ATTAAATCTTATCATTAAAGTCAAAATCAAACAATTTAAATAAACCTCTTCTTTTTAAGAAGGATGAAGCTAAAACTAAATTCATCCATGAAAATCAAGAGAAGATATTTGCTGATAGACTCTGCCAGTAAAGAGGAAGTTGAAAAAGCAATTTTAGATTATATTGGAATTTTAGGCTGGGCTAAAGCAAAGCCTTTTTTTGTTCCAGGAAATAATATTATTTTAGCAGTAAGCAGAGAATCATTAAATGAAGTAAGGGCTGCCTTTGAACTTTCAGGTAAAATCAAAGTCAAAAGAGTTTCAGGAACTCTAAAAGGACTTAAGAAACCAAGCTGAGATTAGCAATCCTATTTACAACTTCTTTTATGGAATTGCTTTCTAATGCAAAGCCAAGTCCTTCTGCATCGCCAACTTTGAAATTATTTATACCAATAACTTTTCCAGACTTATCTATTAAAGGACCTCCTGAATTTCCAGGATTCAAAGAGACGTCTGTTTGAATGTATTCCCTCAAGCCGTTAGGTCCTTCTCTGTCAAGAGCAGACACAATGCCCTCTGTTACTGTGAATGACAAGCCCAATGGATTTCCAATTGCAACAACCTTGTTTCCCACTTGCAAATTGCCAGAATCAGCAAGCTGAAGAGCATTATACCCATTTCCTTCTATTTTTAATAATGCAATATCTCTTGTTATATCATAGCCTATTAAAGTAGCTCTTTTCACAGAGGCATCATAAGTCAGGACATCTATTCTCCTAGCTCCTTCTACCACGTGCGCGTTTGTCACAATGTATCCATCTTCTTCAACAATAAAACCAGAGCCTCCTGCTTTATCTGTTCCAACGCTGACAACTCCTTTTACAGAATCTTCTATTACAGAGGAAAAGTCGCTTCCTGACAATTTAAGTTTTTTTATCTGCTGCTCAAAGCTTGTCTGCTGCGCCGAAAGAGAGACCGTAATCTCGCTGAGTTTCTCTTGGTTCTGCCTGCTGAAATCATCAAGTTCAGAGCTGAGGTTTTCTTCTAGCTTTTTTAAAGCATCAGTATTTTCTAATTTTGTTTTCTCTATTTCCTTATTCAAGTTTGAAACCTGTATAATAATAAAAGTCAGGCTTAGAATTTGCAAAACCAGCAGAACAGCTACAGCTGAATATAAATAGTTCTTATGCTTTCCCAGCTTATGAATATGTTTTTGTATCATTTTAATTATCTTATAAAAAATCAAAAGACCTTTTTATAGTTTGTGAAAATTGTCTTTTATTTATTAGATAACGTCAAAAAATATTGTCAATATTTACTCTTCATTAAATAGGTTTTTCAAAAACCTATTTAAACTCTCTTTTTCTTTTAAGCTAATGTATATACATACAATTGGCGGTTATAATGAAGTTGGAAAGAACATGACTGCCCTTGAAATTGGCGAGGATATCATTTTGTTTGATTGCGGTCTTTTTCTTCCAGCAATTGTCGGCGTCTCAGAAAGGGAAAAAATACCAACAGAAAAAGGCATGAGGGCATTAGGAGCTTTGCCAGACGATATTTATCTAGAAAATCATAATTTAAGAAATAAAGTCAGGGCAATTTTAGTGTCTCATGCTCATCTGGACCATATAGGGGCGGTTCCATACATCGCTCCAAGATATGCCGCAGATGTTGTCAGCACTCCTTTCACAATTGAAGTCTTAAAATCGCTGATACAGGATGACAATCACAAAATAAAAAATTCTCTTATTAAAATACAGCCAAATGGGATTTATATAGTAAGAGGAAAAGGGAATTATAAAGTAGAATTTTTAAATATGACTCATTCGACAATACAAAGCACGTTGATTGCAGTTCATACTCCTGAAGGCATAATCTTGTATGCAAATGATTACAAGCTGGACAATAGCCCAGTTTACGGAGACAAGCCGAATTATAAAAGATTAAAGGAGCTTTCAAAAATAGGAGTGAAAGCTCTAATTGTTGATTGTTTATATGCTCATGATGACAGGAAGACGCCATCAGAAAAAATAGCAAAAGACCTTTTAGAAGATGTTTTTTTCACAATAGAAAATGATAAATCCGGCATTATTGTTACAACATTCTCTTCCCATATAGCCAGATTAAAGACAATTGTTGAATGTGGCGGGAAATTAGGAAGGGAAGTTATTTTTCTGGGCAGGAGTCTCAACAAATATGTAACTGCTGCCCAAAGAGTCGGCAAGGCTCCTTTTATTCACGATATAGATTTAATTTCTTATAAGAAGCATATGGAAAAATTCATGAAAAAAGTAAATAAAAACAAGAAGGATTACCTAATAGTATGTACCGGCCATCAGGGAGAGCCAGGCTCAATTCTTGATAGGATTTCCAGGAATCAATTCCCATTAAAGCTTTCTCCAGGAGATAATATCATTTTTTCTTCAAAAACAATTCCAACTCCTATAAATGAAATTAATAAGCGCGGGTTGGAGAAAAGATTAAAGAAGCATAATGTTAGAATATTTGATAATGTCCATATAAGTGGCCATGGAGGCAAGGAAGACTTGCGAGACTTAATAAAGCTGACAAACCCTCAACATGTAATACCAAGCCATGGAGATTTGAAGAAGCTTATGGCGGGGGCATCATTAGCAGAGGAAATGGGATATAAAATGAACAAAACAGTCCATATAATGCAGAACGGAAAATCTCTGCATTTATAATAAAAAATGAAGGATGAAATTGAAGCAGGGATAAAAAACGCCCTTGAAAGAGGAGATTCTTTGGAGCAGGCAGTCAAGACTTTCATAGCCGCAGGATATAATCCTGTTGAAGTAAAGGAAGCAGCAAATGCGATTTCTTCAGGGGCATCATCTATTGTTTCCAGTAAAACGGAAATCCAGGCATCAAAATCGCCAATTTCGAAATTATCTGCTATCTCCATGCGGCAGTCATCATCTCAATCAGTAGCTCCGCCTATACGGCAAAGCCAAATTATAGGAGATATTCAGCCAAAGCCGACAAGAACGAAACGAAAGATTATAATTACGATAGTAATTATCCTCGTAGTTATCCTCCTTGCAATATTAGGAGTTTGGCTTTTTGGAGATAATCTCTTAGCTCTTTTTAAGTAAATTCAAACGCAATTTTAAATGATAAAAAATAACCTCTTTCTTATAAGAAACTCATTAAATGATTTCATCAGAAATCCTTTATTAATTATGCCCTCATTATTATTGTTTATTTTCATTTTTTTCTTTTCCAGGCTCTCTGTTGAACGAGAACAGGAATAGGTTGAACCTCAACGGCAACAACTGGAACGACAACAGGAACAATCGTGCTTTTGGAATGGCCTTAGCTGCTAAGACAATTAGCTCCATGAAGACTTGCAATAATATTTATGACAAAATAATTTCCTTTGAAAACTTAATTCTTGCTTGGAAAAAAGCAAGAAAAGGAAAAACAAGAAGGTTTAAAACCTCTTTTTATAAATAATTCTATGGATAAAAATGATTTTCAGGAGATTTATTTTAAAGCTTCTTATTTGGAAAAGCAAAGCCAGGAATTACAGCAAAGCATAGATTTCTTGGAGCAGGAGATATTCGAGCTTGAAAATTTCAATAAAAATCTTTCCTTAATGGCAAATTTAAAAGAAAGAGAGATAATTGCTTCGATAGGAAAAGGAGTTCACATAAAAGCAATTCTTCCAGAGAATAAAAATTCTGGGCCTGTTTTATTCGTAGAAATCGGCTCTGGCGTCGTCGTAAAAAAAACTCCCCAGGAAACAGGGGAAATAGTTGAAAAGCAGGTTAATAAGTTAAGAGAAGCAAGATTAAGCATGCTGCAAAAGCTTCAAATTTATCAATCTGGGCTTTCTTCTTTGCTTTCAGAAATTGAAAAGATGAATCGTGAGCATTCCCATTCGCACACTCCGAGTAATAAGAAATAATATTCATTTGATTTTCTTTTATCTTCCTTTAAGGCTAAAATATAGTGCAAAAACAAGGTTTTTATACTGCCTAGCCATTTCTTATATATTATAATAAAGATGGTTGACAACAAAAAAAAAGAGGATTTTGATATATCCTCAAAAGCATTGTTGGTAATGCAGAGAACCTTCACGGACTTTGATAAAACTCAATTGGAAGTGCATAAAGTCCTGACAGACATCAATTTAGTTAGCATATATGATTATATAAATCTTTCTAATTATACTGATGATGCAGAGCACGCCCCAGAAGCTCAATTGGAAGAGCAGTGGTCTAATAAACTACGTCCTGACAGACATCCGGGTTCGATTCCCGGCTGGGGCGCACTCTGCTTTGATTAATTAAAAAGAGTAAAAATGCCATCGAATAAAGAGCTCCAGAATCTGAAAGACATTGCAAATATTTTAAGACGTGACTCTCTTATTATGACTTCTTCTGCAGGGAGCGGCCATCCTTCTTCCTGCCTTTCATGCGCTGAAATAATGTCCTCTTTGTTTTTTCATGAAATGTCATTTGATAAAAAAAATTCTTATAATTCAGATAATGATGAATTTATTTTAAGCAAGGGACATGCAGCCCCTATTCTTTATGCAACCTTGAAAAGAGCTGGTTGTATTAAGTATAATCTAAAAGATTACAGGAAATTTACAAGTCCATTAGAGGGGCATCCAATTCCTAATTTTGGCTGGATAAAAGTCGCTACAGGCTCCTTAGGACAAGGGCTTTCCATCGGCTTAGGAATGGCTTTAGCTTTAAAAATGCAAAAAAAGAGAGCGAGGGTTTATGTGCTTTTAGGAGACAGCGAAGTTGCAGAAGGCTCAATTTATGAAGCTGCTGAATTAGCCTCTCATTATAAAACAAATAATTTATGTGCGATTCTTGACATGAACAATTTGGGCCAGCGGGGAGAAACAATGCTTGATTATAATTCTGAGGCTTACAAAAAAAGATTTGAATCGTTTGGGTGGAAAGCTTTTGCGGTTAATGGACATTCTATAAAAGAACTTATGTCTGCCCTCCATGAAGCAAAGAAATCTTCTAATCCGGTAATTATAATAGCAAAAACAGTTAAAGGAAGGGGGGTATCTTTTATTGAAGGCAAGTATGGATGGCACGGGCGCGCCTTAAATCAAGAACAGCTTTCTCAAGCCTTAAAAGAAATTCCAAATCCTGATTTTCCAAAGATAAAAATTAAGAATCCGCTTAAAGGCAAGGATGTTAGATTCAAAAAGAAAAATCTTTCTTATACATCTTACAAAGAAGGAGACAAAATAGCAACTAGGGAAGCTTACGGAAGAGCTTTGGCAAACTTAGCAAAAGCAAACCCGCTGGTAATAGCAATTGATGCAGAAGTGAGCAACTCAACTTTTGCAGGTGAAGTCAAGAAAGTAAGGCCGAAGCAATTTATCGAAGCATATATTGCCGAGCAGAACATGATATCTATGTCTCTAGGTCTTTCCAAAAAAGGCTTTAATGTTTTTGCCTCTTCTTTTTCTGCTTTTCTTTCAAGGGCGCACGACCAAATACGAATGTCTGCTCTTTCCAAGGCAAATTTTACTATATGCGGCTCTCACTCTGGCGTTTCAATTGGCCAGGATGGGGCTTCGCAAATGGGCTTGGAAGACCTTGCAATATTCCGCGACTTGCCAAATTCAATTATTTTTTATCCTTCAGATGCAGTTTCAACAGAAAAATTAGTTTATCTAGCAGCAAAATTAAAGGGCATGAAATATATCAGGACAACAAGGCCAAAAACTTTGGTTATTTATCCTATTAACGAAGCTTTTTCTTTAGGCGATTTTAAAGTTTTGAAATCAGGAAAACAAGATAGGATTGTTTTAATCGGTTCTGGAATTACACTGCATGAATCTCTTAAAGCTCATGAAATTCTAAAAGTTCATAAAATTAATTCATCAGTCATTGACTTGTATTGCATAAAGCCCCTAAATATAAAAAAACTTTCTGCTTTTATAAAAAAACATGGTGGGAAAGCGATTGTGGCAGAAGACCATTATGAAGCTGGAGGCATTGGAGAAATGCTCGCATCTGCTTTAGAGAATTCAGGAATTCAAATAAAATCCCTTTTTGTTCCAAAAATCCCCCATTCCGGCACCCCTGATGAGCTTTTAGATAAATGTGGCATAAATGCAAGACATATCGCAATGCATGCCAGGGTTTTTGCTTGATTTATTTCTAATTATGTCACTTATACTTTCTCAAAGCTTCCGCGATAACCGGAGAAACATCAATTCTTGCGTATTTATTAGGAATGCTGTTAGTGGTGACAAGATCAGCGTATTTTCTAATAATCTTGTCTGCATTTCCTGCGAAAATTCCATGAATCCCGATGCATGCAATTTTCTTTGCTCCCTGCTTTTTAGCTATTTTTATCGCGCTTAGGAAAGTGCTGCCAGTACTTATGATGTCATCGATGATGATAATATTTTCGCCTAATTTTTTTCCAAAAGATTTCATCTTCACTTTTGCACTTCCCAATCTCTCTTTTTTTAAAATAATTAGTTTTTTTCCCAATCTTTTTGCAATTTCGCCGCTCCACTGCTCGCTCTCCTCATCAGGTCCAACTATATTATAATTGCCGAATTTATTTCCTAATTCTTTTTTAATAAAAGAGGCAACAGCCCAATTAGCGCTAATTCTCTCAGCCTTTTTTGATATTTTTTTCAGACTTTTGATTCTATGTAAATGCGGATCCAAAACAAATATTTTGTCAAACCCATTAAATAACTTTAAAATATATTTGGCTGAGAAGCTATCAAAGTTCTTGAAATGCGCGTCCTGTCTCATATAAGGAAGATATGTAGCAACTAAAATTACTTTTTTAGCATGGTAATCGCGGGCAATTCCTCCTGCGAGCAAGCTTTCAATTATTTTCTCATCAGCATCTTTTATTATTGAATTAATAATCACAACAATCTTATGTCTAGGATTTTTCTTCAACCTTATATAATATTCAGAATCTGGAAAGTCACTAGCTTTAATAGTCGTATGTTCAGCCCCAAGCCTCTTGGCAACTCTCTTTCCAATTTCACTCGTTTCAGGAAAACTAGCAATTAGCATTTTTCACCTCTCTTCTTTCTATAATTTTTGAATATATAAATATATCACGCTTTTTGTTTTAAAGAATAAGATACCTTTTTATACATCTATCCTCTTTTAATTAAAAGGGAGTAAAAAAGAGTATTATAATGAAAATTGTGTTTTTTGAGGCCAACAATGAAGAATTTGTCTATTTCAAGAAAAATCTTAAAGGACATCAGCTAAAATTCTTTTCAAGCCAATTAAATGAGAAAAATATAAAATCCATAAGCAGTTGTAATATAATCTCGGCATTCATTGGCTCAAAGGTTAATTCTAAAATTTTAGATAAATTGCCAAATCTTAAGCTTATTATAACCAGATCAACAGGCTTTGACCATATTGATATTGAAGAATGCAAAAAAAGAGGAATTAAAGTTTCCAATGCACCATTATATGCCAAGAATACGGTTGCAGAGCATGCCTTTGCTCTCTTATTGTCTCTTACAAGGCAATTACCTATAATAAGTAACAATGTAAGGAGAAATAAATTTTCTATCAAGGAATTGAAATGCATAGATTTGAAAGGTAAAACTCTAGGAGTCATAGGAGTAGGAAGAATAGGCTCAAATATGATTAAAATAGCTTCTGGCTTTCAGATGAAAATTATTGCTCATGATATTATAAAAAATAAAAATCTGGAAAAATCAATTCCGTTTCAATATGTTTCCTTAGATTTTCTATTAAGAAATTCAGACATAATTTCTCTCCATATTCCTTTAACAAAATCAACTCGTCATTTAATTAATAGATCAGCTTTTTCAAAAATGAAAAAATCTGTTTTTTTAATTAATACTTCTAGAGGCGAGCTTATTGATAATAGCTCTCTTTTGGAAGCATTAAATAATAAAAAGCTTTCAGGTCTCGGATTGGATGTCATAGAGGGAGAAGAGCTTCTTAGGAATGGCAAATCTTCTTCTATATTAAAAGAAATAATAGGCCATAAAAATGTCATTTTCACGCCGCATGTAGCGTATTTAAGTAATGAGTCGCATTTAAGATTATTGCATGAAACTATCTCAATAATAAATAAATTTACAAAAAATAAACACCTTTCTTATATTGCCTAAAATGTACGATATAATAGTAATAGGCGGGGCAAATCTGGATTTATTAGTTAAAACAAAATCAGAAACATTAAAGCACAAGGAACATTTAGATTTGTGCTATCATCTTGGGGAAAAAATACTTATTTCACATCTTTTTTCTTTTACAGGAGGCGGAGGGACAAACACTGCTGTTGCCTTCTCAAGATTGGGATTAAAAACAGCCTTTATAGGCTGCCTTGGAGACGATATAAACGGAAAAATAATCTTAGATGAGCTAAAAAAGGAAAAAGTTTCTTTTCTTGGAAAAATAAAAAAAGGAGAAACAGGCCATTCAATAATTCTCCCAGGAAGAGGAGACAGAACAATTTTAGTTTCAAAAGGAGTCAATAATGATCTCAATTTTAAAAATATAAAATTGTCAAATCTGAAAGCCAAATTGCTTTATATCTCAACTCTATTAGGAGAAAGTTTTAAGACAGCAGAAAAACTTGCATCATTTGCATCAAAAAAAGGAATAAAAATAGCTTTTAATCCATCAATATATCTTGCAAGGCAAGCCAGTAAGTTGTTTTCATTTCTTAAAAAAGTTGATATTCTTATCTTAAACAAGGAAGAGGCGGAGGCCTTATCAAAAAGAAAAGAAATAAAAGATATTCTTAGAATTCTTGAAAAATCGATAAAACCAGTTGGAATAGTGGTTATAACGTCAGGAAACAAAGGAATATATGCTTGCCAGGATAGTAAGATTTACATTAAAAAAATTAAATCAATAAATCCTGTAGATTCTACAGGAGCAGGGGATGCCTTTGCCTCTGGCTTTGCTTATGGCATAATAAAGAACAAAGGCATAAAAAAAGCCATAGATTACGGCCATAAAGAGGCTCTTTCTGTTCTAAGCCATTTAGGCGCAAAGAATAACCTTTTAAAAAGGCTCTAAAGTCCATTAAAACCCCAATATTTAAATAAAGAGCTTCTTTTCATTCCATATTAAAAAGAGTTAAAATGAAAGTTGCAATAAATGGCTTTGGAAGAATAGGAAAGCAGTTCTTGCTTGCTGCATTGGAAAAAGGCGTTGCCTGGGATTTCGTGGTTAATGAGATTGCTCCATTAGACGCTATTGTTTATTCATTAAAATATGACTCTGTCCAGCCAGGCTTTAAAGATGTTGCCTCATTTGGCAAATATATTATTGTTGGGGATAAAAGAATCAAGGTTTATTCAGAGCCAGATCCATTAAAATTGCCTTGGAAATCAGAAAAAGTTGACCTGGTTATAGAATGCTCTGGCCTTTTCACAGATGCATCCCTTGCTTTCAAACATATAAAAGCAGGAGCTAAAAAGGTCTTAATTTCAGCTCCTGCAAAAAGTTCGGATTCAACGATTGTCTGCGGCGTAAATACCCAGCATTTGAAGAAAGACCATAATATTATTTCAGCAGGCTCTTGCACTACTAATTGCATATCAATTTTGCTAAAAGTTTTGCATGACGCATTTAAAGTAAAAAATGCATTTTTTATAACGACTCATGCTTATACTGCAACACAAAAATTAATTGACTCTTATGACAAAAAAGATTTGGCAAGAGGCCGAGCAGCCTCAGAAAATATAATTCCTTCCACATCAGGAGCTTCCCAGTCAGTCATAGAAAGTATTCCAGAATTAAAAGGTAAACTTGATGGTTTTGCTTTAAGAGTTCCTGTCGCAAACGGCTCCATAGGCTCGGTATTTGCAAAAGTCAATAAAAAAGCCTCTGTTTCAGACATAAATAAATTATTCAAAAAAAGAGCAGAAGGCGATTTGAAAGGAATTTTAGAATACACTCAAGATCCAATAGTTTCATCTGATATTATTCATAACTCTGCCTCATGTATCTTTGATTCCAGATTCACTTCAGTCCAGGATGATATTATTAGCATTTCAGGCTGGTACGACAACGAGTGGGGTTATTCTAATAGATTAGTTGAAGTTGCGCAGATGATTCTCGGGAAATAAAAAGGTTTATAAAGGATAGTATATAAAAGTATACATATGTATCAAAAAAGAAACAAAGACTTAGAAATTATTGCTCTTTTTACTGGAGATTATAAGAGAAGATTATATTTGAGGCAAATTCATAATCTTGCCAAATTGCCTTTAAAGACAGTTCAGAATATTCTAGCCGGTTTGGAAAAAAATAGCATTCTTAAAAGCAAAGTGGAAGGAAAAAATAAGTATTTTAGTCTTAATCTAGATAATATCAATACAAAGTCATGCTTATTGCAGGCAGAAATACACAAAACAAATATTTTTCTTGATAAATATTCGTATTTTAAGCATTTTCTTAAAGATGTAACTTCAAATATGCCAATAATTATCTTTGGCAGTTTTGCAAAATTTAGTGCCGATAAAAATTCTGACATAGACATGCTTATTATTTTAGAGAAAGAAAAAGAGCAGAAGATTCCGTTTCATTTGCTGCCTAATAAAGTTCATAAAATGAATTTGTCAGAGGATACATTTGTTAAATCTCTTAAATCCCAGGAAGCTATAATAAAAGAAATAGAAGAAAATCATATAATTCTGAATAATCATTCATTTTTCGTGAATGTATTTTGGAATCAATATGACAAATAAAAAATTAAGCTGGTGCTTCAAGATTAAAGACGGATTGAGAATTGTAGAGCCAAATGGAACACTTTCCAAGTCATATTTAGAGCAGGCAAAATTATCCATATTAAGGGCGGAAAAGAATCTAGAAGAGAAAGATCTGCTTTGGACGACAGTTGCAATTTATTATGCTGAATATTATTCGCTTTATTCCTTTTTGCAGAAAATCGGAATAAAATGTGAGAATCACTCTTGCTCAATTCTTGCAACCAGCTTTTTATTAGGAGAGGAAAAAATAGAGATAATTAAAGAGCATAAAGAAAAGAGAATAGATGCCCAATATTATATGAAGGTTGGTCAGGAGGAGAAAGTAACGTCAATGTTGCAAGAAGCAAAAATTTTCATCTCTAATTTCAATGAGATTGTTTCAAATATAACTGAAACGGAGATTAATTCATATAGACAAAAATTAATAAAGGAGAGAGAACAAAAGAACAAAGAGGTAAAAAATGGCTCTTAAAACACTTTCATCTTTATTCAAAGAGAAAATAAAAAACAAACTCGTCTTATTAAGAATAGACATTAATTCTCCAGTTGTAAAAGCTAAGATTTTAGACAATCCAAGATTCAAGGAATCTGCAGAAACAATCAAGGAATTATTGAAAAAAAGGGCTAAAGTTGCTATTATAGCACATCAGGGCCGTTTGGGAAGTTCTGACTTTCTGCCGCTAAGGCAACATAGCAGATTATTATCTTCGTATACAAAGAGTAAAATAAGATACGTAGATGATTTATTTGGAAATAAAGCCAAGGAAGCAATACTAAGATTAAAAGGAGGTAATGCAATTCTATTAAAAAATGTCCGCTCATTCAAAGATGAGCTGGTTATTAAAAAGAATAATAGATATAAGTTATTATGTAAATTATTTGATCTTTTTATTAACGATGCCTTTTCCGTTTCTCACAGAGAGCAGGGAAGCATAATTTTGCCTCCTCACTATCTGCCTTCCTACATTGGCAGAAATTTTGAAAAAGAGCTGTTTATCCTTAGAAAATTCAAGTTTAACAAAAGCAAAAGAACGCTTTTTCTAATTGGGGGCGCAAAAGTCGAAGATTATCTGCCGCTTTTCTCTGCTTTGATGAATAAAAATAACATAGTTTTGGCGTCTGGAGTTTTAGCTAATTTGTTTTTAGTTTCTAAAGGTGTTAATTTGGGTTTTGAGAATCAATGGCTCAAGAAAAAAGGATATTTTCCTCTTCTTCCAAAATTAAAAATGCTCATTAAAAAGCATAAAAAGCAGATAATTTTACCATTAGACTTTGCAGTTGATAATAATGGGAAAAGGCAGGAAAAAGAATTATTGGCATTCCCGATAAAAAAGAAAATATTGGATGTAGGGCATGAAACAACTGCCTTGTTTAAAAAATATTTATCAAAATCAGATATAATATTCATGAAAGGCCCTCTCGGCTTTTCTGAAATTCCGAGATTCAGCTATGGAACTGTCCATATTTTGAAATATATTTCAAAATTATCGAAGAAAAAGAGAATTTTTAGCTTATTGGGCGGCGGCCATTTGACGACTACAATCCAAAAATATCATATTCCGAATAATTTTTCGTACATTAGCACTTCTGGCGGTACTCTTATTGCTTTTCTCTCAGGGGAAAAACTGCCTGGCATTGCTGCTTTAAAGATGAACATAGAAATATTTAAATAGTATCACTCTAGTAATACTTTATGAATAACTCAGAAATGGAAACTGTTCCGGCAAAAGTAACAAAAAGGATAGTTCTGGAGATGGAAGCGCTGATTAAGCAGGGATGGTATGCTAACAGGTCAGAGCTTATTAGGGATGCCGTTCGCGATTTAATTAAAAAGCAGAAATTAACCCAATTGGAGTCCTCAATAAAAGAAGATATAGACTGGGGCTTGTATGGAAAGTAAGGCAGTTTCTAATACCGGTCCGATACTGCATTTATCTGAAATTGATTCCACAAATTGTCTTAATATTTTTTCTCGCATTTTAATACCAAAAGAAGTGGAGAACGAATTAGTAAAAAATAAGATACCAATTCCCAGAAAAGTAAAAGTTGCTGCCTTAAATTCAAAGGCAAAAGATAATGTGAAGATATTGACGTATCAGTATAATCTTGACCTCGGAGAATCAGAGGCAATCTCTTTGGCGCTGCAGGAAAAATCAGATTACTTTCTGACTGATGATTTGGAAGCAAGGCAAATAGCAAAAAAATATAATATAGAAGTGCATGGCACAATAGGCATAATTTTGCGCTCTTTCAGGGAGAAAATATTAGACAAAAAAACAGCAATTGAGAAAGTAAGACAATTAAAAGCAGATTCTTCATTATTCATAACACAAGATTTAATTGGGGAAATAATATTATCTATAAATGATTTTAGAAAATAATGCTATTTAAATGCCTTTTCCAGTCGCTTTAGTGCTTCTCTTGGCTTGCCAGCGTCAGCAACAAAACTTCCCGTATTAACGTAATTAACTCCTAATTTTGCTAATTTACTGGATGTTTGCAAATTAACTCCACCATCTACCTGGATATTTGTTTTTCTGCTCATTTTTCTTAATTTCTTTATCTTTTTATAAACAGGCGAAATAAATTTCTGGTGCTCTTTTCCAGGATATACGCCCATGAAAAGCACGCCATCGACTTTGCTTAAATAAAGTCTCAGTCTCCCGATAGATGTCTCTGGATTTATAGCAATCCATGCTTCAATTCTTTTAGATTTAATTAATTCAACAATCTTGCTAACGTCTTTACTGCCTCTGCAAGCCTCATAATGGAAAATAATTTTTTTGAAGCCCTTCTTTTTTAATGCAGGAATATATTTTCCAGGAGAAAAGCACATCAAATGAGCTTCAAATTTATTTTTATACCTATGCAGGTTTGGTATATCACTAATTTTTATCCCCTTGGACCTGACAAATTTTCCGTCCATGAAGTCAATCTGGATATTTTTCGCAATTTTCACTAATTTATCAAATCTTTCTTTGAAGTCTTTCTTGTTTTCTGCAAAAACAGTCGGGATAACTTGGTTTTTCATCTTTCTCTTTCATAAGCGCTGATTTTTCTTAATCTTCTTTTGTGCCTGTCAGCATTACTAAATTCAGAGTTTAGCCAGACGTCGACGATCTTCTTAATTTTATTAAAAGGAAATTCCCTTCCTCTCAAGCCAAGGACATTAGTATCATTATGCTCTCTGCTCATCTTTGCGCTATAAGTATCATAAGCAGCAACAGCCCTTATGCCCTCTACTTTATTTGCTGCTATAGTCATACCAGAGCCTGTTCCGCATATTAAAATGCCTTTCGCATTTTTGCTCTTAGCAATTTTTTCCCCTAATTTTATGGCGTAGTCAGGATAGTCGTCTCCTTCTTTATACCTCTTAGACAGGTCTTCGATTGCAAATCCTTTTTTCAGCAAGTATCCTTTTAGCTTTTCCTTTATAGAGAAGCCAGCGTGGTCAGCGCCTAAAAATATTTTATCTCTCTTTTTCATCCTATTCAATATCACCTATATCAAACAATGATTCTAGGTTTAAATTCTTTGTTCTTCTTCTGTCAACTACAACAAAAATACATTTTGGGTTTCTTCCTATAATTTGTATGGCTTCTCTTAGGCTTCTTTCTGTTGTGCAAACATCATCTACCAAGCAATATTCTCCTTCTACAACGCCATTTAATTCAGCATCTTTTATCATAGCAAATGGTGTGAAATGACCCGCTATTATTGCCCCTCCTGTCGCAATGCCAACATAAGTAAGGTTGCCTATAGGAACAGAATTAATAATTATCTCGAAATAATGCCGGTTTGTTAGTAGAGCATTAACATCATAAAAAATATCAGTCTTTTTTCCAGAATGCAATGTAAAATCACCTTTTTTTATGAATTCTTCTGGAAATTTCATCTTAAAAAAGCGAAGCAACCTCTTTCAAAAAAGTCTCAGGATTTTGTGAGTTAGCAACCGCAGAGGAAACTAAAACTCCTTTGCATCCTAGAACAAAGGTTTGGGAAACATCTTTCCCGGAACTTATTCCTGCTCCGCACAATGCAAAAATTTCAGTGTTTTTCAAAATTTCAGCAAATTTTTTTACATTATGAGCATTATAAGAAGTAATGCTTTTTCCAGTCGCAATCAATTTCCTATCTTCAAATGCAATTGCATAAGGATTTAATTTCTTTAACTGCCTGATTTCTCTTAAACTGGACGAGCATATTATTAATTTCAATCCTATTTCATTACATCTTTTTATTATTTTCTTTATTATTTTTAAAGGAATCCTGTGCTCTGAATGATTTAATAAACTCCCAGTAGCACCAGATGCAATAAGGCTTTCAGGGGTTACATAACCTGTGCCTCTTCCTGATTCTTGATAATCGACATGCTGTGCATAAACTTGTAAAGAGGTGTTTTTGATTACATTAGTCAATTCAATAAAAGGCACAGCAATGATAGCTTTTCTATAATAAATTTCTATTTTTTTAACTAAATCCATAACTTCTTTTTGCCCTACTTTGTAGTTCTTAAAATTAATTAATATCATTTTTTCCATATTATTTCTTTTATCTTTTTTGTTATTTTATCAGGATTATTGTCTTGCCAGACATTCCTTCCAACCGCTAGCCCAAGAGCTCCTGCATTAGTTATGTCTCTTATCTGCTTTAAAAACTCTCTTTCCTCAATTTTCACTCCTCCTGAAATTACTATTTTTGTCCTTCCAGCCGCCTTAACAGCCCATTGCAAGTCTTTAGGATTTTCGTTATATTTTAATTTGACAATGTCTGCTCCAATCTCTAATCCTGTCCTGGCAGCATAAGCCATTAATTCCTCTTCTTTCCTTCCTTTAATTCCTTTACCCCTTGGATATATCCACGCTATTACAGGAACTCCTTTTTTATGGGCTTCTCTCTCTATATTTTCAAATTCTTTTAACATAATAGGTTCATACTCGCTTCCTAAATATATTGTATATCCAACAGCAACTGCTCCTAATTCCAGGGCTTCTTTTACGCTGCAAAGTTGCTCTGACATAGGTTCTCCCTTATACAAATTTGTTTTTCCATTCAACTTTATGATTAATGGAACCTTGCTTTTTTTTATTTCCTTTTGGTATTTTTCTGCAATTCCTTTTTGAAATATCATAGCAGTATATTTTCCTTTTTTTGCAATTTCAATTATATGTTCTGGCTTGACATTTTTTTCATTAAACTCTATCGGACCATGCTCCAAGCCCTGGTCATATGCTAGATATAACGCTTTCCCCTTTTTTGTTATTTTCGCCAGACTTATTTTCATCTTTCTTTAAGCCAAGAAGCCTATAAAAAATTACCCTTTGGTATCAATTCAATAATCATCAGCAATAATTAATCTACCATCATATGACTTTAGGGTAGAAGATAACTGCATTTAGTTAAATAGTTTTTTCCAAAAACTATTTAAGCCATATTCATCTTATCATCTAAATACAAAGAGGTCAAAAGATAAGAAATGCTCGAAATGCTAATTAATCCTAAGAAGGCTGAAAGAAGGCCATGGGAGATGTTTTTTGTCGGCCTCTTTTATGCTTCTCTATCGGTTCTTCTTGTAAGTTGGATTTTTGGGAAAGATGCAGTCCTTTCTCAATATTCCGGCATTTTAATTGTTACATTCACCGTCATGTTCTCAATACCATTTGTTTTTTATACAATAAGGTTGGAAGAAAAAAAAATATCCCCTGGTACTGGAGCATTTTCTTTAATAAAAGAGCATAAAAAAGCTCTTTACACATTCCTTTGGCTATTTTTTGGATTTGTAATTGGCTTCTCTATTTTTTACATAGTTCTTGATTCTCCAAATAATTTTAAGGCGCAAGTAGAAACATATTGCTTAATAAACAGACCTGACAAGCTTGCAGATTGTACAGAGCAATATGGCATAAACTCTTCTGTTGTTTCAACTGGATTTGCTACAAGTTTTGAAAAATTTAGAGTGATTTTCTTCAACAATTTTCTTGTAATGTTTTTCACTCTCATATTTTCATTAATTTTCGGGGCAGGAGTTATTTTTATTCTGGCTTGGAATGCAAGCGTTATAGCTGCAGCGATAGTCATTTTCACAAAATCCTCTCTTTTCCAGCTACCCATTGGGCTTGCAAGGTATATACTTCACGGAATTCCTGAAATTGCAGCTTATTTCTTAGTTGCTATAGCTGGAGGCCTGGTTTCAGTGGCAGTAATAAGGCACGAATTTAATACAGAAAAATTCTGGGAAGTCCTTCATGATTCAATTAACCTTATAGTTCTAGCGATTGCAGTCCTTTTAATTGCCGCAATATTGGAAGTATTCGTCACCCCTTTGTTATTCTAATTGATCTTTTTTGTGAAGCTAAAATACAAAACGTATAAAAAGCTCATTTTTATATTCTCATTATGGAAAACCTTGAATCCAAAGAGGACATCTTGATAAAAGAGAGAAAAAGGAAAATTCTAGATTTCTTTACAAAAAATTACAATTGGCCGGTATACATAGTGCTTTTGTTAATAGTCTTCATAACTGTAAAAATCAGGACTCTTAATATTTATGGGTTAAAGGATATAACAACTGGAAGCTGGACTCTCGGCCCAGATTTGGATCCTTTCTTATTCTTGCGCTGGGCTAAATATATAGTCGGGCATGGAAGCTTAATGGCAGTAGATACTTTGAGATATGTCCCTCTGGGTTTTGAAACAAGGTCAGAATTAGTCCTGTTGCCTTATTTGATTGCAGGGTTTCATAATATGGCCTCTTTTTTTGGCTCAACTTCTATTGAATATTCAGCCATAATTTTTCCGGTTTTTATGTTTGTCCTGACAATTATAGCTTTCTTTTTCCTTGTCAGAAAATTATTTATCGATAATCTTGGAGAGCTAAAGGCAAATATTATCGCGCTTATATCAGTCTTCTTCTTATCTGTTATCCCAGCCATTCTTCCAAGGACAATCGCAGGTATTCCGGAAAAGGAATCAGCGGCTTTCTTCTTTATGTTTCTTTCTTTCTACATTTTCCTTTCTGCCTGGAAATCAAAGTCAATAAAGTCGCAGCTCTTTTTAGCTTTTCTTGCAGCTCTCTCAACAGCAGCGATGTCATCAATATGGGGCGGAGGAATTTACATCTTTCTTGCTATATCCATAACAACTTTATTATTGTTTATTTCAGGGCAGGTGGATAAGCATAAAACGCTTGTCTATGCAGTCTGGCTCCTTGTATCATTTGCCCTAATGAATATTTTCTCTTCAAGAAACTCTTTGGAGAATCTCCTTCTGCTCAATATCAATATATCTTCAAGCTTCTTTGTTTTGATAATTCTTGGCATGCATTTGCTGATATTTAGCACAGGATTAAAAAAATATTTTGAGTCTGAAAGGATTAAAAAAATACCTTCCCAGTTTGTTTCACTAATTATTACTTTAATATTTGGCTTTGTTGCAGTCCTTATCATAAAAGGCCCAAGCTTTTTCTCTCAATTATTCAGCAAGTTTTATGTTTTTCTTGTTGCTCCAGCTGATTCAAGGCTTATTCAGACAGTTGCAGAAAGCAGGCAACCTTTCTTTGGAGAATGGGCGAGCAGCTATGGCCCGGTTATAGGAGGAAGCTTCCCAATATTCTTTTATCTTTTTTTGATAGGCTCAGTCTGCCTATTTTACAATGTGGTAAAGCCTTCTTTTAATAGAAAAGAATCATCAATATTAACTTTTGGCTTTGCATTCCTCCTTTTGGCAATGATTTTCAGCAGATATTCATCCAGTAGCGTATTAAACGGGTCAAGTGCTATTAGCCTGATCTTCTATGCTTCCGGCTTCTTGCTTTTTCTTTTTATATTAGGATTCTTTTATTACAAGAATTCTAAGCTGCAGGAAAACAATATGAAAAATCTTGACTTTGGTTTTGTGATGATTTTTGTATTTTTCTTTTTCGCAATTTTATCAGCTAGAGGTGCAGTTAGATTAATAATGATGCTCGCTCCTCCTGGCTCTATTTTTGTATCTTACTTATTAGTCAGCATGTTCAATAATGCTAGGAAACATATAGATGAAAAGAAAATGTTTGCTTTTGTTTTATTTGGAATAATTGCTTTATCAGCTGTTTACTCTGGGATTTCTTTCTATAAGGAAAGTGCTGGGACTGCGAAGTCTTATATCCCAAGCGTTTATACCCAGCAATGGCAGAAAGCAATGTCCTGGGTAAGAGAAAGCACTCCAGAAAATGCAGTTTTTGCGCACTGGTGGGATTATGGCTACTGGCTTCAGTCTATTGGGGAAAGGGCTACTGTTCTTGATGGTGGGAATGCTATTTCTTATTGGAATCATCTTATGGGAAGATATGCCTTAACAGGCACTGATAATACTAAAGCCCTTGAATTCTTATATGCTCATAATGTTACGCATTTTCTTATAGATTCCACAGATATAGGAAAGTATAGCGCTTTTTCAAAGATAGGTAGCGATAAAAGTTATGATAGAGAGAGCTGGATACCAGCTTTCATCAGAGATAATAGACAGGTGGAAGAGAGAAAGAATTCAACAGTTTTCGTCTATGCAGGAGGATCAACTCTTGATACAGACATAATTTATGATAAGAATGGCACAAAAATATTTCTTCCAGCCGGCAAAGCAGTTGTTGCAGCGATAGTAATAGAAAAAGACAAAAGTAACAAGCTAGCAAGCCAGCCTTATGCAGTCATGATATATCAAAATAAAAATCAAAACAATCAGTACAATCTTCCATTAAAGTATGCTTATGATGATGGATTTATAGATTACAACTCTGGAATTGAAGCAGGAATCTTCCTTTTCCCTGTCTTGAATCCGGGTCAGAATGGATACCAAATAGATGATGATGGAGCGCTCTTATACTTAAGCCAAAGAACAGTTAGGACGCAATTAGCAAGGCTTTATCTTTTTGAAGAAGAAAATGAAAATTTCAAGCTTGCCCATCAGCAGGATGACTATATTGTAGAAGAGCTAAAAGCTCAGAATAACTTAAATTTCAAGGAAGATTTCATTTATTATCAAGGAGTTAGAGGCCCAATCAAGATTTGGGAAGTTAATTATCCTGAGAATATAACTTACAAGGAGGAGTTCGTAAGCACTTATTATCCTGAAGAACTAAGCATAGGATGACAGTCCATTTATTTCTTCCGCTTTTTCTTTCAACAAGCTTTCTCGTCTGCCTATTTCTAATTCCATATTGGATAAGAAAAGCAAAGCAAATAGGACTTGTCTGGGACGACATGCATAAATTAAATTCAGAGAAAGTTGCCGGTTCCGGAGGACTGATTGTTATTTTAGGATTTTTAGTAGGAGTTCTTTTATTTATTGCTTATAGGGTTTTCGTAATAAAAGATTCCCTATTTTTGGTCGAAATTCTTGCTCTTCTTTTAGTATTTCTTATCGCAGGCGGAATAGGATTAATAGATGACTTATTTGGATGGAGGCATGGTGGATTGTCTAGAAGGTCAAGATTGATTTTGCTTATATTTGCTGCAATACCTCTTATGGCTATAAATGCAGGAAAATCAGAAATCGTCCTTCCTTTCCTTGGGATAGTTGATATAGGCCTTATTTACCCAATTTTATTTATTCCGATAGGCATTGTTGGGGCAACAACAACTTTTAATTTTATAGCAGGCTACAACGGCTTGGAGGCCGGCCAGGGCATTTTACTTTTATCTGCTCTTGCAATAGTATCGTATTCAACTGGAAGCCCATGGCTTTCTATAATAGCTCTTTGCATGTTAGCTTCTTTGCTTGCTTTTTTATTCTACAATTTTTCACCTGCAAAGGTTCTTCCTGGAGATGCCCTTACTTATACTATTGGCGCCCTTGTCGCAGTTATATCGATTTTAGGAAACTTTGAAAAAGTGGCCGTTTTCTTTTTCATTCCTTATATTATTGAGGTAATACTGAAACTTAGGGGAAGGCTTGTGAAGCAGTCTTTTGGAAAGCCTCTAAAAGACGGCTCTCTTGACTTAAGATACAAAAAAATTTATGGACTAGAGCATTTATCAATTTATTTGATGAATAAACTAAAAATCAAACCAACAGAAAGAAAAGTCGTTTTGTCTATCTGGACCATTCAGTTAATATTCATAATAATTGGATTCATAATATTCAAAGAGGGAATTTTTATCTAAAATGAAGATAAATAAGGCTTTATTAAGAGGGAGCATAATCTTGCTTTTGTCTTTCGGTATTTATAATTTCTTAAATTTTATGTTTCATTTCTCCATGGCCAGGATGCTTTCTGTCTCCGATTTCGGAACTTTAGCAGCTCTTTTCTCCATAATTTACATATTTAGCCTTTTTGCAGAATCTATCCAGACGGTTATTGTAAAATATACATCTAGAGAAAGCAATAAAGGAAAAATTAAGAATATAATAAAAAGAGCGCTGAAAAAAGGTCTTAAAATTTCACTCCTCCTTTTTATAGTATTTGCAATTTTGGCATATCCTTTATCTTTCCTACTTAAAATAGATTATCTGCTTTTGCTTGTTACAGTTGCAATGGTTTTCTTCATCTTTACAATGCCTATAATTAGAGGAGTCCTTCAAGGCAAAAAAAGATTTTATGAGCTTGGTTTTAATATGATATCAGAATCTTTCCTCAAGATCGCAGTCGCAGTAGTTCTTGTATTTTTAGGATTTAAAGTTTTTGGAGCAATGCTAGGCGCGATTTTTAGTTCTTTAGCGGCTCTAGCTATTTCTTCAATGCAAATAAGAGATATTCTAGCCTCAAAAGAGTCAAAAGAGAGAACAGATGAAATATACGCCTATTCCAAGCCAACCTTTGTTCTTATTTTTACAATCATGGCATTTTTTAGCATAGATATTCTTATTGCAAAAATCGTCTTTTCTTCAGAGCTTGCAGGCACCTATGCCCTTGCATCAATACTTGCCAAAACAATCTTTTTTGGAACAGCTCCGATAAGCAAGGCTCTTTTTCCCCTGTCATCTTCGGAAAAAAGCAAGGGAAAAAATCAAAGCCTATTAATAAGTTCGCTCTTTATTCTCGCTCTTTGCATAATAATAGCTCTGCTGCTTTTCTATTTCTTCTCAGATTTTATAATAAAGACATTTTCTGGAAAAAGCATTCCAGAGGCCTCCTTTGTTCTGTTCTATATCGCCATAGCAATGAGCCTAATTTCAATCACAAATCTCGTTGTTTTATATAAGCTGTCAGTAGGTAAAATTAAGAGATATTACCTTTTGCCGGTATTTTTCTTAATTGAAATCGTTCTCCTCTTTTTATTCTCAAATAGCTTATTCCAATTTGCAAGTGCTTTCATAGCCTCTTCTGCAATTCTTCTATGGGCGTCTGTCAATCTTCTAGGAGAATAAAATGAAAGTATCAATAATAATACCTGCATATAATGAAGAAAAAAGAATTGGAAAAACCCTAGCTTTTTATTCATCTTTTTTCAATAAGTTAAAGAAAGATAAAATTTTAGATTATGAAATAATAGTTATTATAAATGGGACGACTGATTCAACAGAGGATATTGTAAAATCATTTTTAAAGAAGGAAAAAAACATATCTTACTTAAATTTAAGGCAGGGAAGCAAAGGCCTGGCAGTATTAGCCGGTTTTAAGAATGCCATAAAAAGGAAAAATGACTTAATAGGTTTTGTAGACGCGGATATGGCAACTCCTCCTGAAAGTTTTTATGATTTAATCAAGAATATAAATAATTATGATGCAATAATAGCGAGCCGTTATTTACCAGGAGCAATTATAAATCCAAAGCCAACCTTACAGAGAATTATAGTTTCTAGAATCTTTAATTTTCTTATAAAGTCAATTCTTTTTCTGAAATTTAAGGATACGCAATGCGGAGCGAAGCTTTTCAAAAAGAAGCCTCTGGAAAAGATAATTAATAAGCTGACTTTATCAAATTGGGCATTTGATGTTGATATGCTTTATACTTTAAATAAGAATGGCTTTATAATAAAGGAAATGCCTACAAGATGGTCAGATATGGAATATTCAAAAATAAATTTCTGGAAAGCAAGCCCATGGATGTTTCTTAGCATTTTGAGGTTAAGGATATTAAACTCTCCTTTTAAGAAATTGGTCAATCTTTATGGCTTCTTCCTGCGTTTGGCAAGAAAAATAACTGAAGACAAATAAGCTAGACATGCAAAAGTTTTAATACTCCAAATATTCGGCTCTAAAATGGACAGCAGAAGATTAGTTATTTTTTTTCTGATAATTCTAGTTTTGGCTGGAATTGCCATGAGATTTTATGCAATTGACAAGGACTTCTCTGCAGAAGAGAGCGATTTCATAAATTCAGCAAAAGCAATATTTCAAACAGGGCATGCTCGCTATTATCTATCCGAGCAGCAGCCTTCTGAGCTGGGTTTATGGCACCCCCCAATGTATATTTTTATGCTTTCTTCTCTGTTTAATTTTGGCATTTCAGAAGCAATAGCAAGATCAATTAATATAGTTTTTTCAATATTAACCGCTTTTTTAATTTACCTATTTTGTACAACTTTTCTAAAAGAAAAAGCCAAATTAATAGGTCTTTTTTCTTCTGCTTTTTTTCTTCTTAATTATTATGTTCTTTCATCTTCTATTTTAATAGACATTGATATGCTTTCCGCTTTTTTTGCTCTTTCTTTTGTATTTTTTATTCTTTTTGCTCATAAAAAAAACACTAATCTTTATTATATTCCAGCTTCTATATCTCTCTTCTTTTCTATATTTAATAGATATCCAATAGCCTTCTTGATTTTTGTTGGACTAGGAATATACATTTTCTTCAATAAAGATTTAAAAAAGAGTTTTCCAAGATATTTTTTAACAGGCATAATTTCTTTAGCAGCATTTCTTCTAATTTGGGGATTTTACAGCACATTTGTAGAACCAGGTACATTCTTTTCTTTCTTCTTTCATAATGCTCGGCTGGGAGGTTCTCAATTTTCTTCCTTTTCTCTGTATATATCAACTTTATTTCTTAACATAGCTCAATTTATCAGGCTTTTCACGCTTCCAGCCTGTATTTTGTTGCTATTTTCAATATTTTATTTTGCAAGGAAGAGGAATCACGTAACAAATACTCTTCTTTTATATTCAATCTCTATTTTTATCTTATTCCTAATCATACCCAGGCCTGCTTTCGGATACCCTCGCTATTTTTTGACTGCAGTGCCGGCTTTTTCCATTTTAATAAGCATTTTTATCATTGATAACATAAAAAAGGTAGGCAAAAAGCACATATTTGTTTTCATATTATCATTCATAGTTTCCTTATTAATTCTCATTCTTTTGTCTCCCCAGCCAATCATTTATTCTGGTAATGGATTAATAAAAGCAACTAATTTACCTGATTTTATTTTTAATATTTTTGCATCTATCCCTTTACTATTAGTTCTATTTTACAAAAAGGACAAAAAGGTCTTGGCAATTTTATGTTTAATAGCTTTGGTTTTAAGCTACTCTCTTTATTTCAACATAAGCTTTCTTTCCAATGATACTTCAACTAAAGAAGCAGGGTTATACATAAAATCTGTTACATCAGGAAATGAGATAATTATTGCTCCAAAGGCAGTGGCATATTATGCAGAAAGAAGATATTATCAAAATGACAATAACAAGCCAGAATTAAATTTCTCTTCGCAATATCTTTATCTTTATTTCAAAAAGAGCCTTGAGAATCCAAAAATGGATGACGAGTTTTTCTGGCCTAAAGGATTTTACTCAGGATTCTATAATTATCCTTCTGCTCCAGATATGGAAAAAGTAAAAGAGGTTTCTTACGCAGTTCTTTATCATCCAGTCTCAGGCTTTTCTCCAGAGAAGAAAATAGGAGACTTCTATATTTATAAAATAGATAATAACAGACGACACTTTCAGTTGATATTGGTTTAACTAAACATAGTTCTAATTCTATAAGAAATCATTTGAAGAGTGAAAATGATAATGTCAGCAAACTTTACTTTTGATTTTCCGCCTTTTCTATTTTGATGATAAACAACTATTTCAGCGAATTTCTTTCCCATTTTCTTTGTTTGGTAGAGCCATTCAAGCTGGAAAATCCAGCTATAATGCATTATATTCATTTTTTTAAAATCTTCATATCTTACAAGAACTGGCCATCCATTAATGTCTTTTGTCTTCACGCCAAACAATACTTTAACAAGCAAATTATATATTTTAGAAACTATGATTCTCATTCCATCTCTTCTTTTTATTCTTATTGTTTTAACCAAAGTTATATCAGGATTATCAAGAATTGTTTTTGCAAGTTTTATTGTATCTTCCGGTGTAACTTCTCCGTCAGCGCAGGTAAATCCAATTATTTTGCCTTTTATTTTATTTCCCATAACCATATCTACCGCTCCGCCCAATTTCTTATTTTTCTCTATATGCATGCTTCTTATTATTCCAGGATTTTTCCTTTCTAATTTATCAATTATTTCCTTAGTTCTGTCATTTGACCCATTATTTACCAAAAAAAGCTCAAAATTTATCTTTGATTTTTTTAATTCCTTTATGAGCTCATTTACCACTTCTTCTAAACATTCCTCTTCATTATAAGCTGAAATCATTAAGGATAAATCTACCTCTTTTATTTTACTAGAATGATGACTATCTTTTTTTAGCATATGCTTTGTTTATTCCTTTTATTTTTCTCTATAGCAATCAATATATAAATCTTTATAATATCAAGATATGGTTATTTTATAATATATATAATGAATAAACACCAAAATTTATATATGAGTATTTTTACATATTCTGATTAGAAAATGGAAGACAAAAGCAATATTCCTGTCATAATACTTTGCGGAGGGAAAGGGACTAGATTAAGAGAAGAGACAGAAACGATTCCAAAGCCAATGGTATCAATAGGAGGCAAGCCTATTCTCTGGCACATAATGAAAATTTACTCTCATCACGGATTCAATAAATTTATCCTTCTTCTTGGTTATAAGGGAGAAGCAATAAAGAGCTTCTTTCTAAATTATCCATGGGTATCAAAAGATTTTAACTTAAAAGTAAAAGATAGGCAGATAAAACCTATTAATGGGGTAAATGTTGAAGATTGGGATATAACTTTCATTGATACAGGATCTGATTCTTTAACTGAAAGGAGGCTTTATCTTGCAAAAGAGCATTTAAGAAATTACGATACCTTCATGCTAACTTATGGAGATGGAGTTGCAGATGTTAATATAACTGAGCTATTGGAATTTCACAAATTAAAAGGAGATTTTTTGACAATAACAGGAGTTAAATCCGTGTCAAAACATGGAAAAATAGCTTACGAAAACGGGAAAATAATGAGTTTCACAGAGAAACCGGTTCTTAATGACTTGGTTAATGGAGGATTTATGGTTTTTGACAAAGGAGCTTTAGATTATATTTCGGATAGAAATGTGATGATGGAATTGGATCTCATTCCGAAGCTTGTCGTGCAGAGGAAAGCCTCAATTTTTCATCACACTGGATTTTGGCATGCCATGGACACTTTTCAGGATAAGGAAACTCTAGAAGCTCTTTGGGCAAATAATTCTCCCTGGAAAATTTGGAGTTAATATTTATGAAAGGAAAAAATGTTCTAGTAACCGGCGGAACTGGATTTGTCGGAAGCCATATCGTAGAAGCTCTTTTATCTCAAGGAGCCAATGTCTTCGTTACTTACCGCTCTTTTGATACTAAAACATATTTTTTCTTCAAGGGATTGGACAAAAAGTCAGTAATGGATATCTGCGATTTAAAAGATAAAGAAAGAGTATTTGACATTATTTCAAAAAGGGAAATAGATTACATATTTCATATTGCTGCCCAGCCGATAATCGACGTTGCATATAATAATCCTTATGAAACCTTAGTAAGTAATATAGTTGGGGCAATAAATGTTCTTGAAGCATCTCGCCTTTCAAAAAATGTAAAGGGAATTCTCGTTTTCACATCAGATAAGGCATATGGAAAGCACGATCAAATTCCATACAAAGAATCTAATCAATTAAAAGGAGACCATCCTTATGACTGCTCAAAATCATGCGAAGATTTGATTGCCCAAATGTATCATAAAACATACAATCTTCCTGTTGTCATAGTAAGATCTGGAAATATATTTGGTCCAGGCGATTTAAATTTCAATAGAATAATTCCTGGAGCCTTACAGAGCATTTTGCTTAATCAAACTCTGAATATAAGGTCAGACGGAAAAATGATAAGGGAATATGTTTATGTAAAGGAAGTTGCAAAAGCCTGTATTTCTTTAATGGAAAGCCTTGACAAGACAAAAGGAGAAGCTTTTAACTTAGGAAGCAGCAATATATTTAATGTTCTTGAAGTCGTTGAGCAGATTGAAAAAATAACAGGAAATAAAATAAACAAAGAAATATTGAACATTGCCAAGAATGAAATTCCAAAGCAGCATCTTGATTATTCTAAAATAAAAAATACTATTGGCTGGAATCATGAAACTGATTTTGCATCAGCAGTTAATGAAACATTTAAATGGTACCAGGAATTCTACAAAGGAGCAAATAAAAATGGTAATTGATGGAGTAAAAGTTATACCTTTAAGGAGAATTCAAGATGAGAGGGGTTGCATTTATCATATGATGAAAGCCACAGATGAGCATTTCAAGCAGTTTGGAGAAATTTATTTCTCTTCAATCTATTCAGAAGCTATAAAAGGATGGCATAAGCACGATATTGCAACTCTAAGTTACACAGCAATTCTAGGCACCATAAAACTTGTTATTTATGATGAAAGACAGGATTCTCCAACAAAAGGAGAGATAATGGAGCTATTTATAGGAGAAAATAACTATTGCCTTGTTCAGATTCCTCCAGGATTATGGAATGGATTTAAAGCCATAGGCGGAAAGACAGCCATTGTAGCAAACTGCTGCTCTCATCCGCACGGAGCTTTTAAGAGTGAAAGACTAGATCCAATAAGAAATCATATACCATATGATTGGGACATAAAAAATGAATAAAAAAATAGCAGTAGTAGGATCAAGCGGGTTCGTCGGTAAAAATGTTTATTCAGTCCTAAAAGCAGCTAACAGAGTTGTTGGAATTGCCAGATCAGACTCGCCTTTTGTTGACAGAAGAGCAGACGTAACAAGAAAAGCCGAGATTCAAAAAGTTCTAGATGAAGAAAACCCCGATGTAGTTGTGGACTGCGCATATTATCCAAATGTAGAAGGATGCGAAACTGATCCAGGAAAATCTGCAGAAATAAATATCAATGGCGTAAACAATGTTATAGATTGGTGTGCTGGAAACAGAAGAAAACTTATATTTATTTCAACTGATTATGTTTATTCCTTAAATGGTGACAGGCTAAATAGCGAAGCAGATAAAGTTGGCTCTTTAAACGTCTACACTTCACAGAAATTATTAAATGAAAGAGATATAGCAAGAAAGTTATCAGATTTCTTAATATTAAGGACAGGATTTATTTATGGCTTTGATCAAGGCGGGAAGAATTTCCTCATGCAAATGCTGGATTCTAATGGAAAAATGAATATCCCTCTCGATCAATTTGTCAATCCTACTTACGTTGGCTATTTGGCAGGAGTAATAGAGAGGGCAATTGAAAGAGACGCAAGAGGAATATTTAATGCAAATGGGAAAGAGGCAGTATCAAGGCAGGACTTTGCCTGCCAGATTGCAAAAAGTCTTGCTCTTGGAAATATGCCAGTTGGGATAAAAACATCAGAAATAAATTATAAAGCAAAAAGACCTCTATTTTGTCAAGTTGATTCATCTGCATTAGAAGCACTTTTAGGTGTAGCTCCTAAACCAAACGAGCATTATCTTGCAGAAATTAGAGATTTAATAAAAAATCAAAGAGATGGAAGCCGTTTATTATAAGAGAAAGGATTGCAGAGGATGCAGAGGAGAAAATTTAGTAAAAGTTATAGACTATGGTCTTGTTCCTATAGCAAACTCTTTTATCAAAGATAAATCAGATATGAGAAAGATACCTTTAGAAGTTTATTTCTGCAAAGATTGCTCTCTAATACAGATACTTCATATTATTTCTTCAGAAGAGCTTTTTCTTGACTATAGATATACCTCATCAGTCAGCAGCAAAGTAATACAGCACTTTAAAGGCTTAGCAGATTGTATCAAATCAAGATTTAATCCAAAAAAAGATGAGATTATCTTAGAAGTCGGATCCAACGACGGAGTTTTACTAAAAGAGTTAAAAGATATTGGACTAAGAGGCATTGGAATTGAACCCTCTTTAAACATTTCAAAGATAGCAACGAGTCGCTTTTTAGAGTCAATAAACTCTTTCTTCAATCAAGAAACAGCAAAAGATTTTGTAAAGAAATTTGGAAAAGCAAAAGTCTTGACAGCAAGCAATGTTTTAGCTCATATAGATGATATGGATGATATAATGCTTGCAGTAAATCAAGCATTAGATGACAATGGCACTTTTATAACCGAAGTTCATTATATCATACCTTTAATAGAAAATTTCCAATTTGATAATATTTATCATGAGCATGTATGCGAATACAGCGCGATGGCATATAATAATTTGTTAAATAGATTTAATATGGAATTATATGATATTGAAAAAATACCGCTCCACGGCGGCTCAATAAGATTTTTCGCCAAGAAAAAGGCAAATCCAGAAAAAATAAAAGATTCTGTAAGAGAAGTTTTGCAGTATGAAAGGGAAAAAGGATTTGATAAGCCAGAGATTTATCTAAATTTTGCAACTAAAGTCAAATCTCTTAAGGAAGATATAATAAATAATTTAAAAAATCTCAAAAATCAAGGGAAGAGAATTGTGGGCTACGGAGCTGCGGCAAGAGGTACTATTTTGCTTAATATATGTGGTATAGATGATAAATATCTTGATTATGTAGTAGATAACTCAAAGGAAAAGCAAGATAGATATATTCCAGGAGTCAATTTAAAAATTTCTTCAGCTTCTCGTTTGAAAGAAAGCCCTCCAGACTATATTTTCATAGTTGCTTACACTTATGCAAAAGAAATAATGGAGATGGAGAGCTGGTTTGCCGAAAAAGGCGGGAAGTTCATACTTCCAAATGTAGATATTTTTGACAAATAATTTTAGCTACTTCAGAACATCATGACTAATTCTAAAATGACGGGCATAAGCAGTTTCGATAGGTCTGGCAGGATCTTCTGCAGCTCCAACTGCAAGTTCTTTAAACATTTCCATTCTTTTAGTTAACTCTGGAAGAACAAAGTTTAGCAATCTTCTAGGATTTGCTTCCATGTAATGAGCTATTATTGGTTCAATTATTTCATAAGCTTGCCATGCTCTAAATGCTAATGCATTAGCATCGCCAAATTCATTTTTGAGAACAAATTCCATCGGGACTTTTATTTCATTCATATTAAGTCCTTTTTTCGCCGCAGCCAATAATGGAGTAAAACAGGCGGCATAATTCAAATGCTCTGATTCTACAAAATGTTTTAATGCTCTTTTTCCTATTATTTTAGGTCCATAGCAAAAGTCTGTTATATTATATTTTTGACCTCCAGCTATATCTTCTAAGGCTTTAAAGTAAAAGAAGTTTATTATCCCTTCCTCACTAAATTTTTGTTGATGAGGATGAGTTAGCATTGATTCTTTAGTTCTGCCTATTACAGTTATATCGGCTTTTGTTCTATCAAAAAATGCAAGGCATCTAGAAACATGAGATTGAAATCCAAATTTTCCGCTCTTATCTCCTTCAGTCCAGATAACTACATCAGTTTTTTCTCCGGCAGCTTGTATGGCTTGTCTCATTCCATTTCCATATAGAAGACCATCTCTTTCTATTAAGGTAACCCCCATATCTTTTGCCTGATTTTTCAATTCTTTGCCTGATCTTCCAGCAGAAGCGATTACTTCTAAACCAAGAGCTCTCCATTCTCTTAATCCTTCTAGAATTCTTGCTCTTTCTCCAGCATCTCTATCATAAATAATTGTCGCTACCACAGGTTTCATTCAGTTGCTCTATAAATCATCTATTTAAGCTTTTCGATGCTTCCTCTGCATTAAACGAATGCTTTTAAATGCCCATTTATTAAAAATTTAGATGAAAAAACCAGTAAAATGCCCAATATGCAACAGCAAATCCTTGCAAGTTTTATATCCAAACATGTATGACAAAGACCATTTCATACCAGGGAATTTTTCATTAATAAGATGTGGC